>JABGXK010000143.1 GCA_018675825.1 Flavobacteriales bacterium
AAGAATCTTAGAAGTAGTATTAAGTCCAAAGTTACACAGACCATTACCAACACCTGCCGATTTAGTAGTCCAAGAAGGATCTCCAACTGCTCGATACCTAACATAATATTTCCAAACCGTATTACAAGAATCATTCATATTATCCCAGCTAATCTCAGCCTTGGTATCTGTAGACCAATTAGCTAAAATTGCTGATGGAGGTGAATTTGAAGGTAAACAACACGAACCATCATCGCATCCTGCAAAAGGATCATAATTTGATGCATTAGTATCTATACAACCTGGGTAATGATAGGTGCAGCTACCATCATCACTAGTTGCACAAGGGTTATAGTTACAATCTGCTGGATCGGTACATCCATATAACGAATAACAACATGAGCCATCATCAATATTAGCTAATGAATCATAGTTGAGAGCTGTAGAATCAGTACAACCATATAGAGGATAAATACAGGAAGCGTCATCTACAGTAGCTAATGAATCATAATTAAGTGCTAGAGAATCTGTACATCCAAATACTGGTGGGTAATCAGCAATAATAACTCCTTTCATACCAGATGAGACATGAGGCTGACATACATAATAAAAAGTATTGCTATCATTGGGGACATAATAGCCTGTTGATCCATAACCAAAATTAAATCCTCCTGAAAGTGGTGTGCTTCCATTAGAAATCCATGTTGAATAACTAACCTCCACCGCATTATGATAACCACCTAAAATAAAATTTATAGTATCTCCAACATCACAAATAATAGTATCTGGAGAAAATGTCATTCCTAAAGTAATAATAGTATATGAAGAGTAATCACAACTACCATCATCAATTGTAGCAGTTGAATCATAATTAATAGCAGATGCATCCATACACCCATATACTGGAGGTATCCAGGCTGAAATAGCAGTATTTAGTAAATTTTCAATAGTCGACCATGAGCTAGTAGTAACACAATAAGCTGGACAGAGAGTAGTATAAGAACTATCTGGATAAACAACAAAATAGCTTGGCGTATAGTATAATTGATAATTAATACCAGAAGGAGAGACATTATCTGCAATAGGAAAAGTAACCCCATTATTTGACATGAAATTTGCTATATCGGTACTATCAGTTGAAGAATTAACCTCTAGACCTAAAAATCTAGCAACATTACTTCCACTAGGCCCATTAGTTATATATGAATTTTGAGTTCCTGGAGCATATGCAATACAATGGCCACAAGTAACACTTAAAAGCTCTACAACTACAACAAAGCCACTATCTAAATAATCATATAAAGTATGAGAAGTTCCATTAATATCTGTAACAGTAAAATCTGGAGCATATCCAGTTCCATCTAACATTCCTGTTTGAGAGAAAGTAGAAAAACTAAAACATATCACTAGTAATAATAAATATATTTTTTTCATAAAATTCAATTTGTTATAATACAAATATAATAAAAAAATGAGAAAAAATAAAGTAGAAAAACTAGATTAAACTATATTTGCTTACATGAATAAAGAATGGATAGAAATTATAGAAAGTGCTTGGGAAAATAGAGCGTTATTAAATAATAATAATACCAAAAATACAATACGTAGTATTATAGAAGAGTTAGATAAAGGTAAGATACGAGTTGCGTATAAATATGAGAATCAATGGCAAGTTAATGATTGGGTAAAGAAAGCAATAATACTTTACTTCCCTATCCAAGAAATGAAAACTATCGAGATTGGTCCTCTAGAATTTCATGACAAGATGGAACTGAAAAAGAATTACAAAGAACTTGGTGTTCGTGTAGTACCACATGCGATTGCTAGATATGGATCATATCTAGCAAAAGGAGTCATTATGATGCCTTCCTATGTAAATATTGGTGCTTACGTAGACTCTGGAACCATGATAGACACCTGGGCAACAGTTGGATCTTGTGCTCAAATTGGTAAGAATGTACATCTATCAGGGGGTGTTGGAATAGGAGGAGTATTAGAGCCTATTCAGGCCTCTCCAGTAATAATTGAGGATGATGTATTTATAGGATCTAGATCAGTAGTTGTAGAGGGTGTAAAAATAAAGAATGAAGCAGTACTTGGTGCTAATGTTGTAATAACAGCATCTACAAAAATTATAGATGTAAGTGGAGAGAAGCCAAAAGAATATAAAGGTATTATTCCAAGCAGATCAGTTGTTATTCCAGGATCAATAAATAAAAAATTTCCATCTGGGAAGTATGCAGTTCCATGCGCATTAATAATAGGGAAAAGAAAAGAAAGCACTAATAAAAAAACCTCTCTTAACGAGGCTTTAAGAACATTTAATGTAGCTGTATAAATGCGAATAGGATTTGATGCAAAACGAGCCTTCACAAATAATACTGGACTAGGTAATTATTCTAGGGATACAATTAGAATTCTTAGTAACTTTTACAAAGAGTATAAATTTTTTGCATATACACCAATAAAAACTAAAAATCGAAGATTAGAGTTTATAGAAAATCAAAACAATATCTTTATAAGATCTCCACAAAATCTTATTGGAAACTTATTAAAATCATATTGGAGAAGTAAAAGCATGGTCAGAGATCTATTTAATAATAAGATTGATATTTATCACGGTCTCAGTCATGAAATTCCTTTAGGTATAGAAAAGACAAATATAAAATCTGTAGTGACGATACATGACTTAATATATATAAGATATCCAAAACTATTTTCTTCAATTGATAGAAAAATATATGATAAAAAATTTAGATCTTCTTGTGCCAGATCAAATAAGATTATTGCAATTAGTAAGCAAACAAAAAGAGATATTATAGATTTCTTTAAAATACCTGAAAAAAAAATTCAAGTTATATATCAAGGGTGTAATAAAATATTCCAAAAAGAAATCTCAAAAAGAAGGAAAAAAGAAATAAAAGATAAATATCAATTATTTGACAACTATCTTTTATATGTTGGAACAATTGAAGAAAGAAAGAATCTTTTGACATTATTAAAATCATTAAATAATCTACCAGAATATAATTTAATAATAATTGGAGATGGAAAATCATATATGAAGAAATGCCAAAAATATATCAAGACTAATAATCTTCAAAAAAGAACAAAATTCTTATCAGGACTAGATATTGAAGAAATGGCAGGTGTATATCAACAAGCAAAAATGCTTATATACCCATCAATATTTGAAGGGTTTGGAATACCAATTATTGAGGCATTATTTAGTAAAATTCCTGTTATTACAACAAAGCAAGGCTGTTTTAAAGAAGCTGGAGGTCCTGCATCAATTTATATAGATCCATTATCTGAAGATGAGATAACTTCAGCAATAAATCTTATAGAAAATGACCATAAACTTCGAAAATATATTATTGAAGAAGGATTTAAATATGTTAAAAAGTTTAGTGATGAAAAAATAGCAAGAAATATAATGGACCTATACACTTCTTTATCATAATGGATCAAGAAATAGAAAATACATATCAAATACTTAAAAAGGGAGGTATTATTTTATATCCAACAGATACAATATGGGGTATCGGGTGTGATGCAACAAATAAAGAAGCAATAAAAAAA
>JABGXK010000144.1 GCA_018675825.1 Flavobacteriales bacterium
GTTTCAAATTTAATTCCATCTAATTTTAAATAAACTTGAAAAGCTGCCTTCATAGTTTTAATTTTTATTACTTCTCTTCCCCAGGTAACTTTAAATTCAGGATTTTTAAATATAATATTTTTAACTTTTGTTGTAAACATTGTTTTTGATTTGATAGTTTGATTCTTTAATTCTGCAATTATAAATTCATTACTATCATTATTTATATAACTATCTGTTATTAACTGACTGCCAAAATTATCTAAAGTTATTTTATGTTTCGATTTTTTATTTACTTCTTCTCCATCTATATTATAACTATTTATAATTAAAGTATCTGTTATTGATTGTTGATTATCTGACATAATCCAAAGACTGTAATTATTGTCTTTATTCTTGGTTATTGAAAGAGCAATTGGTGAAAAGACATCTTTTGCAACATAATGTAATGCCTTCCAATTTCAATAATAATCAATACTTGACCAGGATGCTACTGGCCAGCAATCATTAAGCTGCCAGTATAATGTTCCCATGCAATAAGGCTGACTTCTTCTGTGTGCTTCTAAACCAATTCTCATCCCTTCCCCTTGTAATATTTGACTTGCATAGATAAATTTTTCAAAATCTAAAGGTTGATTATATTCTCTATTCATATATTCTTGGATTAATGTGTTTCCTCTAGGATGTTTTTGATGTGATGTCATTACATCTGAATTTAGTTTCCAATCTTTCTTTGCGCTGAATTTTTTAATAGTTGAAAGTTCTGGAAATGATTGAAATCCAAATTCACTCATAAATCTTGGAACATTTTTTTCAAATGTTGAGAATGGTTGTGAATCATGCCAAACTCCCCAGTAATGAACGTCACCTTCAAGATGATGGTTATTGTCTCCTCTTCCTAATTTTGGGGAGCTTTCCCAATATGGTAGATCTGTATATTGGTTTACAACTTCAGTTAATATATTAGAAAAAATATCTTTATACCCTTGCTCTATTTTGGCAATCTCATATTCATTAAATGAATTTTGCCACCCCCAATTCTTCCATGCTTCTGCAATTTCATTATTTCCGCACCATAAAATAATTGACGAATGATTTCTTAGTCTTTTAACATTATCTATAGCTTCTTCTCTAATATTTTCTAAAAACAAACTATCACTTGGGTACATTGCACAAGCAAACATAAAATCCTGCCAAACTAAAATACCTAGAGAATCACAGGTATTATAAAATATGTCTTCTTCATATATTCCTCCTCCCCAAACTCTTATCATATTCATATTAGCTTTAGTTACTTGAGTTAATAGATCTATGTATTTTTCTTTGGAAACTCGATTTTGAAGATTATCCTGTGGAATATAATTTGCTCCTTTCATAAATATAGCTTGATTATTTATTTTGAAATAGAATTCATTTCCTAACGAATCTTTAGATGTAATAAGCTCTGTTTTTCTTATGCCAATTTTCTTAGTTTTTTTACTAATAATATCTTTATCTTTAATCAGTTTGGTTTCTATCTTATATAAAAATTGTTTGCCATATCCATTGGGCCACCATAAAATAGGATCTAATATATTATAATCAAATGCTAGTTTTTGTTCTCCTGAATTTAGGTTTAATTTATATTCTTGATCATTTATTTTTAATATATACCTGCCAGAATGGATAATATCTAGTTCTAGATTAACCTTTAATTTAGCTAAAGAATCAAAAATTTCTTTCTGCTCAATATATATGTCTTTTATATAACTTCTATTATAACCTTTAAGTTCAATTGGCTTCCAAATCCCAGAGACACTAATTTTAGGTCCCCAATCCCAACCATAATGAAAACCTGCTTTTCGTGTATGCACCTTCTTTCCTCCGGGCAATTTATATCCTAAATTTTTTTCTTTTTTATTTTCATGAAATGATGTTGGTTGAAATTTTACCACTAGAATGTTCGTCTCTTTTAATACGCCTTTTAAAGGAACACTCCATCTTCTGAACATATTATTAGCATTTAGAATTAAGGAATCGTTTAAGTATACGCTCGCGTACGTATCTAGTCCATGAAAGATGATTTCATGTTTATCTTTTAAAAGAAAGTCTTGACTTAATTTAAAATTACTTCTATAAACCCACTCTCTTTCTGAAACCCATTGCACGGAATCTTCGTTAGTTCCATAAAAAGGATCAGGGATGACATTCTGATCAAGAAGATCTGAAAAATTATTTCCAGGAACATCTGCTTTTAGCCAGTCTCCATCGTATTCAAAATCCCATTTTTTAATTTCTACTATTTCATTTTGTGGAGTGCTACATCCAAAAAAAAGAGTGATTAATATTATAGAGATTCTAATTTTCAAGTGTTATAAGTTGATTTACTGTATTATGAATATTGTTATAATTTGTTTCTATTATTCCAGTTTTGTTTTTTTTATTTCCTGATAAGTGAAATTCTCTAATACCAATATTGTATAGAGTTTTTATATTTTTACTATTTACCCCTCCTCCTGCAAGTATATTTATTCTATTATTTGATAATTTGCTTAATTGTTTTAAGTTTTTCAGACCTTGCTCAACTGTTTCTTTTTGTCCTGAAGTAAGAAGATAGTCGCATTTACAAGCAATGATATTTTCAAGACTATTTTCTAAGTCGCATGCAACATCAAATGCTCTATGAAATGTCACTTTCATAGGTCTTGCAGTTTTAACCATTTTTTTTGTTTGAACTATATTAATTGATTGATCTTTCTTTAATGCTCCAACCACTACACCGTCACAACCAATTTTTTTACAAAACTCTATATCTTTAATTATTTTTTGAAATTCTTCTTCACTATATGTGAAATTATTGGCTTTAGGAAGTATTAAAACATGTATTTTGATATTTGTTAAGTGTCTTAACTTTTGAATATCTTTATGCTTAGGTGTTGTGCCTCCTGTTTTAAGATTAGCACATAATTCAACTCTATTAGCACCTGCTTTTATTCCAATTAGAGCTGATTTTACTGAATTTGCACAGCATTCTATAATATTTGTTAGCATTAGAAATATTACATTTTAAAGTCATCCATAAACTTTGTGGTGTATTTACCTTCTTTAAAGGCTTTATTTTTCATTAATTTTTGATGAAAAGGTATTGTAGTTTTGATTC
The DNA here is from genome assembly GCA_018675825.1 of Flavobacteriales bacterium. Lineage (GTDB taxonomy): Bacteria > Bacteroidota > Bacteroidia > Flavobacteriales > BACL11. The sequence goes on from JABGXK010000144.1 coordinate 3,119, forward strand.
CTTCAATAACAAATTCATCTAGTGCTCTTTTCATTTTTGAAATAGCCTCCTCTCTGGTTTGCGCTACAGTAATAACTTTTGCTATCATTGAGTCATAAAATGGAGGGATCATGTAATTTGAGTATACGTGCGTATCTATTCTAATTCCATGCCCTCCTGGAGCATGAAAGTTAGTAATCAATCCAGGGCATGGTCTAAAGTCCTTATAAGGATCTTCTGCATTTATTCTACACTCAATAGCATGTAATTGTGGAAGATAGTTTTGCCCACTTATTTTAATGCCTGCGGCAACTTTGATTTGTTCTTTAATAAGATCAAAATCAACTACTTCTTCAGTAATTGGATGTTCAACTTGTATTCTTGTATTCATCTCCATGAAGAAAAATTTTTTGTATTTATCTACTAGGAACTCAACTGTACCACCACCTTCGTATTTTACAGCTTCAGCTGCTTTTATAGCTGCCTCTCCCATTTTTTCTCTAAGTTTTGGGGTCATAAATGGTGAGGGTGTTTCTTCTGCTAGTTTTTGATGTCTTCTTTGAATTGAGCAGTCTCTTTCAGAAAGATGACAAGCCTTACCAGATTTATCTCCAATAATTTGTATCTCAATATGTCTAGGATCTTCAATAAACTTTTCCATATACATACTATCATTACCAAAGGCTGCTTTTGATTCTTTGCGTGCACTATCCCACAAATCTTTTAAATTTTCTTCTTTCCAAACTAATCTCATTCCTTTTCCTCCTCCTCCTGCTGTAGCTTTAAGCATGACTGGGTATCCAATTTTATTTGCAGATTTTTTACATTCATCAAAATCTTTTACTATACCATTAGAACCTGGAATTGTTGGTACTCCAGCTTGCTTCATTGTTTCTTTAGCTGATGCTTTATCTCCCATTCCATTAATCATTTTTGGAGATGCTCCAATAAATTTAATGTCATTTTCAGAACATATTTTTGAAAAGTTAGCATTTTCTGCTAAAAAACCATATCCATGAAAAGATGTTCTTTATACTCAAAAAGATCTATTGGTTCACTTGGCTA
>JABGXK010000017.1 GCA_018675825.1 Flavobacteriales bacterium
CTTCTAACTCTTCCTTATCTGAATTAGTAAGATATTTTTCATATTTTTTTATTTCATCTATTCTTAAACTTAAATTATTTACTAATTCATTTTGTGACTCTAATTTTTTAATATTTCTTCTATAAAAATATATATAATAAATCTCATAACTTCCTCAATATATCCTCTGCCTCCAAATCAGTATATCTAAAAGTACATTCCCCAATAAAACCATGTGTTAACCTAAAAATAACCCTCTTAACCTTTGGGGAAAAGGTGGTATAAATATCTATGTTTAAATTCTTATCAATTATTATAGTTTTAATATTCCAATCAAGTTTAGCATTTGCTGACTTCTCTCCAGATGGTAAGCAAATTACTTTCAGTTTAAAAGTTGATGGTAGCTCTCAAATTTTTATTGCTAATAGTGATGGTACACAATTAAAACAGATAAGCCAAGAGAATGGTGAGTATTTTAATCCTACTTGGTCACCCCTTGGAGGTATGATTGCTTTTAGCAAAAGTGAAGGTGGTAATTCTTATATTGGAGTAATAGATGTAGATGGAAGTAATGAAAGAATGATTACAACAGGACATCTAGTTGAAAATCCTTCATGGTCAAATGATGGTAAACAAATCTTATTTTATAAAATTGATGAAAGTGACAACATAGAATTAAAAATTATTGATATAACTGGATTTAATGAAACTTTAATTAAATCAGATTAAAAGATAAATATAATTTAATTTATACATAATAAAATAATAACTACATCTGTAAGAAAATAAAAAAGCTCCATTATGAACTACATGAGGTTGATGAAACTTTGACATTGCCTTCCATATTTCGACCAAGCCATGCAAATGCTCTTTCTCGTGCATCCATATAATCTTTGGTCTCTAATATTTCTGATTCTAATAATGCTGTAATCTGTGTCGCACGCATCTGAGCTTTTTTGGGGGCTAACAAAGATGCTAAATAATACCATTCGTAAGCACTCTTCTTGTTGTAGTCATCAAGAAGCCACCCTAATACAATAAAAACCTCTGCATTATCTTTTGCCTTTTCTTCTAACCAGAAAGCTAGCTCCATATAGTTATCGGGTACACGCTTATGCTCTTCTAAAAATTCTAAATATAAAATAGATTTATCTGCATCCTCACCCCCATTTTTTTTTGCTTTAGTAAAGTGGTCAAAAGCTCTGTCGTAAGAAGGCTCAACGTTTCCTTTTCCCAACATAAAAAAAGTACCAATGTTGCTATCTGTATACCAAGGGGCATTCTCATAGTCTAAAGTGATGAGATATAATTCAAAAGCTTTGTTTAAATCTTTTTTAACACTGTAACCTTCTTCGTACATGAGGGCTAAGTTGTTAATTGCATAAGGCTCTTTTCCCTCTGCTGCTTTTTTTGTAAATTTATAGGCTAGTTCAAAATTTCTATACTTAACATCTGTATAAAAAGTCCATCCAAGATTTGTCTCGTAGTATGTATCCCAGAGTTGTCCATCATTATGAGAATGATATTCAATAAAATCTTTTAAGATTTCTTCAGCACTTGTTAGTTCTTTAGCATAGGAGGATGTGGCACCAATAAGATAAAAAATTATGAATACTATCGACAGACAAAATAATAATACTCGTTTTAGAAGTGCCACATCTTATCTTTAAAAAGACAATATGACTTAATCATGGGTTCAATGAGGTAATATTGTGTTAACCTAAAAATATTAATCGCATTTTTGACATAAGAAACTTGTAGTTTATTCTAATGTTTAGAAGTTTCTGGTTCTATTTCTTTCTCATGCCAGTCATCATTTCTATCTTGGCAATAAATTCTATGTTTGTTCATAAAAATCCAAGCCCACCCATGTTTGATAATGCTTTCAAGTTTTGTCAAAATAAAGATAATAATATTATGTATAGTGACCGTGGTACAGCTCAAGATATTTGCATTGATGAATATATGAATGCCCCTTGGTCTGTTGAGTTAATAATAAAAATATTCTTATCTTTTGGGTTTGTATTTATAGTCCCATTATCGCTTTACTTAATAGAGACTAGAAGAAAAAATAGGTAAGGGCATTATTAAGTGATATAAATTTAATTTGTAAGTTTAATAAGGAAATTAATTTGATTGTATCAGGCTTAATAACGAAAATAATATTGTCCTTAATTCTTCATCCAATGTATCCATTTATATGGTTATTGGATGTTTTAGGGGCATATAATCTCATACCTGAAATTATAAATCAAAATATACTTTTTTTTGTTGGACCTTACTATCTGTTTTGGAGTGTGGTTTGTTTCTTATTAAAAAAATATTTAAATTATAGAAATAATATTTTTTATAGTATTTTTAATTTTTATATTTCTTGTTATCCAGTTTTCTTTGCTTTTGGATTTATTGTGTCAGTTTCTAGTATAATAGTTTCATTTTTATTATAATGGAGTCATTAGAGTTTTAA
>JABGXK010000145.1 GCA_018675825.1 Flavobacteriales bacterium
GCTTAGTGTCTCTATTAGATATTGCGAGTTTTTTAGTAAATAACTCTGAACAGTATGAAGAGGTTTTAAAGGCAACTTCAGATATGAAAGCTGTAATTAGATATTTCAAAAAAGATTATAGTAATGGAAATACATACGGTGTTGATACAAATGCATTTTTTATAGGAGGAATATCATCTGGTGGTATTACAGCGATTCATACTGCATATATAGATAATGTTAGTGATCTGCCTACCAGCCCAATTGATGTTCAAGCAATCGCAAATAACCTTGGAGGTATAGAGGGTGACGCAGGAAATTTTGGATATTCATCATCAATAAAAGGTATAATCAGTTTTGCCGGCGGAATAAATCAATTAAACTGGATAGATAGTTCGGATGAACCTATTTTTAGCGCTCAGGGAGATAATGATGTTATTGTTAATTACAATTGTGGACCAGGACTTAATAATCCGACTGTTCTGAATTTATGTGGTTTAGCTGAAATTCATCCTATATGTGATAGTTTATCGATAATCAACCAATCACTTACATTTAACAATGTAGATCATCTATGGGTGATTGGCAATACACAACCTGAATTTCTGCAAGCAGTTGATTCTGTAGTAAACTTTCTATATCCTCTAATTACATGTAATCAAACTACAAATATTACAGAATTTAAGCCAATCAAGCGAAAATTAGTTTGTATTACCAATACACTTGGAAAGATTATAAATAAAAAATTCAATATCCCTATGTTATATATATATGATGATGGTTATGTTGAGAAAAAAATAATATTCAAATAATATATAATGAGAGATAAACAAAATGATAACGTTAAATTTAAAAAGTCAAGATCCTCAAAAAATAATTTTAGAAAGAGACAAAATGACAAAAAAACAATAAACGATGGATTAACTCGGCTTAATAAGCATATTGCTCGAGCTGGCATTTGCTCCAGAAGAGAAGCTGATAAATTTATAGAAGCAGGAGTTGTAAAGGTTAATGGTAAGGTTATTACTGAAATGGGTTATAAAGTTAAAAATGATGATGTTGTGAAATTTAATAACTCAACACTCAAAAATCAGAAGCTACAATATATTTTGCTTAATAAGCCTAAGAATTATGTAACTAATATTAATGATCCATTTAAGAAAAACTCTATAATGAGGCTTATAGAGGGGAAGTGTAAAGAAGATTTGTCTCCAATTGGTAAACTTGATAAAATCACAACTGGATTAATCTTATTTACTAATGATGGGGAATTAATGAAAAAACTAAGTAAAAGAACACAAAGCACTAAAAGTATCTACCAAATTAATCTTGACAAAAACCTACTTTCAAGTGATTTAAAGAAAATTAAAGAAAATATATACCCACATGAAAATAAAGTAAAAGTACTTGATATATCATATGTAAGTGGTAAAGACAAAAAAGAAATTGGCATTGAAATCCAATCTCCAACTAATAATGCGATAAGAAAAGTCTTTGAAGATCTTGGATATAACCCTACTAAAATTGACAGAGTTTATTATTGTGGTCTTACTAAGAAAAATCTTCCCAGAAAAGAAAGTCGTTTTCTAACTAATGAAGAGATAACAATACTAAAAAGACAATAAAAACACAAGAATAGATATGTCTTATCGTTATTTAATTATATAGTATGAAAAAAATAATTAAACAAATAAGTATAATTCTAATCTCAATAGTCACAATCCTTGGTGTTGCGAGTTTAATAATAGCCTCGCTCTTTAGTGAGAAGATAGAGCAATCTGTAATTCAGAATATTACGAATAAAGTTAAAAGTAATATAGAAGTAGGAGATGTTACTTTTAAAATTTTTGAAGATTTCCCATACTCAGCAGTAAAGATATCTAATCTATACATACAGGAATCAAGTGATTTTGGAGATGACACTCTGATCTTTACCAAAAAAGCATATATAAAATTTAGTTTATTTGAAGTTTTATCTGAAAAGATGGATATTGATAATATAAAATTAACTGATGGGGTTATATCAATCAAGTATAACGATAATGACAATAACTATAATGTTTTCAAAAAGAACAAGGAAGGTTATATCGATTTAAATAATATCGAACTTATTAATACTCAATTTAGATATAGTGGAACAAAAAGTAATTCTAATATCATTTTAGATTGTAAAACTATAAATATTCAAACATCCGATGACAATAAGATGGAGATTTCTGGTCAGGCTATTGGAAATAAGCTAGTGGTTAATAATAAAGATTATATTAGTAAAAAAGATTTATTTCTAGAGCTTAAAATACAGAATAAAGAAAAAAAATTAATAATAACTAAATCAATAATTCAAGTTAATGATCTTAAATTCATTCTATCAGGAAGTTTAGATAGCACTAATTATTTAGACCTTGTATTAGATGGTGAAAATCAAAATATAAACTCCTTAATGAAGGAAACTCCCAAACATATTAATCATATATACTCGTCATTTCTAGCTAATGGAACTATTAATTATAGAGGATCCATTCAGGGGGTTATTAGTAAAGAAAAAAACCCACATATAGATTTCAATTATTCTATTAAGGAAGGGGTTTTTAATGTGAAAAAATATCCTTTTCATTTATCAGACTTATCTTGTTCAGGAACTATCAATAATGGCTTAAACAACAACTTCAATTCTACAGAAATATTTTTTGAAAATTTTAAAGCTAATACTAAAAAGGGAGGAGTTAGTGGCTATTTTAGCGTTAGTAATCTAAATAATTATTTTCTCAATGCTAATTTTAAATCTAACTGGGAAATGCAAGAAGCTAATTATTATTTTCCAGAAAGTCCATTGTATGAATGTAGTGGGGCTATAAACGCACAAACAATATATAAGGGTAATATCTCTTTTGACGACCAATTTGCAAAACATTTTACAGAAGCAAAGCACTTATCTAAAGTTAGTCTTTCTAATATTAAGTTTCTCTATAAAAATTATCCAATACCTATTAAAATAGAAAGTAGTGATTTTGAAATAGAAAACAATAGAATACAAGTACATAATAGTAGAATCAATATTAAGGATAGTGATTTAGCTTTTGATGGTAAACTAACGAATATCTTGCGTTACATCATGCTTGAAGATCATATTAAATTTGATATAAATGGAAATTTAAAATCTCAAACCTTAAACCTTAAAGATCTTATTGCAAATGAAAATCAAGATAATAGTACTTTAGAAAGTATCCTTCCAGAATATATGACACTAAAAATAAATACAACAATTAGGAGTCTTTCATATAACAATATCTATCCAAATAATGTTAAAGGAGAACTTAACTATAGTAATAAATCACTTACCGCCAAAAAATTAAATATGAATATATTTAGTGGAAAAATGATTTTAGATGGCAAGTTTTATCAAAATACCTTAGATGAATATAAGGCAACATCAAGCATTAAACTTGAAAAAGTGAATATTAATCAAGTTTTTAGCTCATTTAATAATTTTGGACAAGATTTTATTCAGAATAAACATATAAAAGGAATTTGCTCGTCAAATATTATCCTAAATACATTTTGGGATTCAAAGCTTAAATTTCAAACAAAAAAACTTGATATAAGCGCTAAAATAACTATTGAGGAAGGTGAATTAATAAACTTTAAGCCTCTTGAGAGTGTTTCTAATTTTGTAAAATTAAAAGACTTATACCATATTAAATTTTCAAAATTAGAAAATGAAATCAAAATTAAGAACGAAGTGATTCTAATACCAAGCATGGAAATCAAATCTAATGCACTAAGCCTACTCATATCAGGAAAACATAAATTTAATCAAGAATATAATTATAAAATAAATCTTTTACTCTCTGAACTACTTACAAAGAGATTCCAGAATAACACACCTGATTTTAACCAAAAAGACACCTTAAGTCCTGTTAAAACTAATCTTCAATTAAAAATGTCTGGTAATAGAGATGATATGAATATATCATTTGAAAAATTAAAAATTAAAGAGCATATCCAAAATAAAATAAAAACAGAAGTTATAAATATCAAAAAAATTATATCAGAAGAAATAGACAAGAAAGGTATAGTTGAAGAAAATGATGATATAGATATTGAATGGGATGATAACTTATAATTTACTTATTTTTACTACTTAATATGAATATTTATTCTAAAAAACAAGTATGGAAAGTGGCATTATCAATATTAGCAATTTTGATTAGTGTAGCATCACTTTTTATAACAAATAGGTTAGTAAAAGAATTAAAGCATGAAGAGAGAAAGAAAATAGAGATTTGGGCTCAAGCTACCAAAAAACTTGCTAACGCCAATATTGAAGATGTAGGTGATTTCTCCCTTGCCTTGAAAGTAGTCTCTGAAAATACAAATATACCAGTCATTCTAGTTGACGAATGTGATAGTATTTTAGAGACAAGACACCTTAGTTTTTACTCAAGTTCAGATAGTTTAGTTTTATCTAACTATCAAAAGATAATTTACAAATCAAAGCTAATACCAAAAGATAGCGTTACTATTCATAAAGCCAAAAAACTAATGAATAGATATCGAGGGTTTTTGAGAAATACCTTAAGTAAAATGCGTGAAAGTGATGATAAGCCAATAGAAATAAATTTAATAAAAGGAAAACAATGGATCTACTATAAAGATTCTAAACTACTTAATAACCTTCGTTATTATCCTATATATCAACTAATATTTATTACAGTATTTGTTTTTATTGGATACATGTTTTTTAGTTCTGCAAGAAAATCTGAACAAAATCAAGTCTGGGCAGGAATGGCAAAAGAAACAGCACATCAAATAGCCACACCACTATCCTCACTTATGGCGTGGTTAGAGCTAATTAAAGATGGGAAGAATGAAGATATGGTATTTGAGATGCAGAAAGATCTTAATCGACTAGAAACAATAGCAGATAGATTTTCAAAAATTGGCTCTAAGCCTAAACTTCAAAGTCATAACGTTATTTTATTAGTAGAAAAGTCAGTCAAGTATCTCAAATCTCGTCTATCACAAAACACTGAATTTATAATAGATAATAATACTAATAAATTATATGCAGATGTAAATAAAACTCTATTAGAATGGGTGATAGAAAATATATGTAAAAATGCAGTTGATGCAATGCAAGGAAAAGGTAAAATAAAAATATCATTTCTTAACAACCCTTATGAAATTCAAATAATCATTAAGGATACTGGTAAAGGAATTAATAAAGTGCTCATGAACGATATTTTTAAGCCAGGTGTTACTACTAAAAAAAGAGGATGGGGGTTGGGACTTTCTTTATCTAAGCGAATAATTGAAGATTACCATAAAGGTAAGATTTTTATTAAAGAATCAAGTGCAAGAGAAGGCACTTCATTTGTAATATCTTTACCAAAGAAATCACAAGCTACAGTGTCCTAAATTATTTTTTTTTATATAATCTTGGTGATACTCTTCAGCCCTATAGAATGCTTGATGACTTATAATTTTTGTAACAATAGGCTGCTGGAAATTTTGTTGAAACTGCTTCATTAAATTTTCTGCAATTTTTTTTTGATCTGAAGAATGATGGAAAATAACAGATCGATACTGGGTACCAATATCACTACCTTGGCGATCCAATGTTGTTGGATTATGATTATCCCAGAATATATTTAATAATTTTTTATATTCTAATTCTCTAGAATCATATAATACCTGTACGACCTCAACATGATTCGTTTCTCCTAAACAAACTTCTTCATATGTTGGATTATCTGTTGTTCCGCCCATATAGCCAACTTGAGTATCATATACTCCTATAATATCAGAAAAAACATTTTGAACTGCCCAAAAACAGCCAGCACCAAATGTTGCTTTCTTTAAATTATTATGAGCTAAAAATTTTATACTTAATGAATTAACGCAATGTCTAGTATTTTTCTTTGTTACATTCTCTCCAGTAAAAACATGTCCTAAGTGTCCATCACATCTTGAACAACAAATTTCTACTCTATCAATAGATAGAGATTTATCTTCATAACGATTAATAGCTCCTGGAATTTCATCATCAAAAGACGGCCATCCACATCCTGAATTAAATTTAGAGGCTGACTCATATAGTATATTTGAACAAGCACGACATACAAAAATACCTGCATCAAAATGATTATTGTACTCTCCAGAGAAAGGAGATTCTGTCCCTTTATTAACGATTATTTCTTTTTCTTGGTTGGTTAAAAATTCAAAGTAATTTTTTTTCATCTTTAAAATTTAGGTTAAATCTATGCTTTTCATCAAAGCTGTAATCAATATCTATATAATAAAAATTACAGATTTTTTTCACTATTGACAGGCCAATACCCAAACTGTCTTTGTTGTTACTTCTTACAAATCTTTTAAATATATTTTCCTTATTTAATAATTTCTGTCCAGTATTTATTATTTGTAGAAGATTTCCTTCTAAGACAATATCAATAGAACCATTTTGATTATTATGCATAATTGCGTTTTTAATAATATTTAAAAACAATGTATCAGCCAGATATCTATTCATCTTAAAATCTAATGTATTACAAATATTAGTTGTTAAAATAATTTTCTTTTCTGATATTAAATCACTAAAGAAATCTAACTTTTCATGTATTATTTTATCTATTGAAATAACAGATTGATCTGTGTAGAAACTATTATCAATTTTAGTTAATAGTATTAATGCCTGATTAATTTTTGCTAAACGACTAGTAGTATTCATTATTATTTCCAACTGCTCCATTTCTTCTTTCTTTAAATTCTCAGATTGTAATAATTCATCTGCTTTAGAGCTAATAATTGCTAATGGGGTTTGTATCTCATGAGATACATTTTCTGTGTACTCTTTTTGATCGTTAAAATCACCACTTATCTTTATAGACATTGTTTTCAAAACCTCTGTTAATTTCTTTAATTCATCAATTTCAGCATTTTCAAAATACATTAACTCAGGTTTACTAATATTAAAGTTTTCTAACTTGCGTACCGTGCTGTAAAACACCTTTAAACCTCTTCGAACACTTATCTGATTTAAGAAGAAAATAATTAAGAAAAAAACCATAGCCAACGCTACATTTAAAATTACTATTCTCCATACTAACAAATCTGTTTGAGCTTGAGATTGAAGAATCTCTACTTTATATATTTTATTTTGAAAATTATGATAAAAACATATCTTTCTATATAAAACATATTTATCATTTTCAATTAATACAGTATCTGAAAATTGGGTTGTATTTATAACGAATGATTCATTTATAAAAACATGTTGATTAGAAGCACTATTTATATCGTTTTTACTATTAATATTATCAATAAAATTACCTTGCATTTGATATAGCCTAGATGAAAGGTCTTCAGCTAAAATACTACGAACTGCAAAGTACATAAATACACTTCCAATAAGAAAGAAGATTGTACTCAATGAGATAAAACTTAAGCTAGTCTTAGTTGTTAATTTCATTAAACAGTAAATTTATAACCAACCCCATATATGTTTCTAATATAGTCTGGAGATCCTGATTTCTCTAATTTCTTTTTAAGGTTCTTTATGTGTCCGTAAATCACATCATCTGAAAATCCATAATCAAAGTATTTTGATGACATGTACTCTGCTAAATTCGTTTTACTTAATACTCTGTTTTTATTTGATGTAAAATATAATAACAAGTTAAATTCTGTATTCGTTAACTCAATATCACAATCATTAATAACAAGGCGCATCTGATCTGGAATTACTTTTAAAGCTCCAATCACTATCTCATTGTTTCCTTCAAAGTTAAGTCTTCTGATAAGAGACTTAACACGGGCATTAAGCTCTGGCATGAAAAATGGTTTAGTCAAATAATCATCTGCACCTAAATCTAAACCTTCAACTTTCTTATCTAATGCATCTTTAGCTGATATTATAATAACCCCACATGTATAGTCCTTTTGCTTAATTTCTTTTATAAGGCTTAGCCCATCACCATCTGGAAGTCCCAAATCTAAGAGAACAGTATTATAACTGTTTTTTTTAAGCAATTCCCTAGCACTCTTAAGTCTCGAAACATGAGTACACACATAACTATTATCACTTAAGTACTTAACAACTAGTTTTGCTAATGAGGACTCATCCTCGACTAATAATATTTTATTTTTACTATGCATTTCTAAGCATATTCATAGTTAATGATATTAATATTAATATGAATGAAAGACCAAAATAAAGTAGATTCATTTTAAATTTTGCTGCACCTGAACTTAAATTCTTAGCATAGACTAATCCTAAATGCCCAAAAATTATAGCAAATAACATCAGAATTGTATGTTCTATCGCCCAAAACCTTGATGAAAAATAATCATTTGCATTAGTTTGACTTATAAAATCTTCTAGCTTATTCATATGAATATAATAAAGCAATAAACCTAAAACAAGTTCTAAATATAGTAGAACTACCGCAACAACTGGAATTAGAAAGTCATAGAACTTGGAAAAAACTAATCTCTTAAATAAACCAATACAAGATCTAACAACAATATAAAAAGCAACGAGCGTTAGTATAATGCTTATAATAATATGTGCAATTAAAATAGCTGAGTACATTAAGAACAAATCTAATAAAAACGAAAGAAGAAACTACATTAAAAAATTACTGATATTATCTTTAAATTATATGTTTTTTAAGTCCTCTAAAATAAAATCAATATAGCTACATAAAGAGTGAACAGATATTGTTGCTCCAGAAATTGCTTGAACTTGATTTTTAGATCCAAGCATACTGTCAGTTAATTTAGAAAATTGACGTAGCCATTTTTTATTACTTATTTCATAGCCCCAATTTTCTCTATATTTTATAACCTCTAAATATTCAATTTTAAAATTTAAATTTAAGATCACAAAAAAATCAAAGTTATTATACTTGCTAGGCGCTTTTGCTGTAACTACAAAACCCTTTCTGATTCCATTTTCAATAACCTCATAATAAAATATCCCATTATCAGAATACCTTATCAATTCTACTAAATAATCATCGTGATTGTTTTGAATTAAATGTTTAGAAACTTGACTGTCAATTATTTTCCAATCTAAAATAGCTGGATCCCAAATATTTTTAAAAGATAAAGAACCTACCACGGCTATCAAAATAGATGTGGTAGTTAAAAGCTTATAAAACATATACTAATAAATTTATTTTACTAAAACCAAATTGCTGTTCCAAAATTTAATTTTTCTGATTTATTACTGGTTTCAGAAGCATTAGAAAGAATTTGATAATCAAACTTTAACATTGCTCCTTTAGCTACTTTCCAACCTAAACCAAAAGTCATTTCTGTTCTATTATATGTATCATTTTTGAAAGTTACTGCATCAACATCAGAATGAGTGTCGTAATTTTCATATCTAAAAAACCCTATTAGTTCTTCGTTTGTATTTTTCTTGCTTAATAAATCATAACCTACTTCAGCATAGTAACCAGATAGTTGCTTTCCTATATCTGAATTAGATTTAATATTATATTGTTCAGTATTTGATATATTGGCAACAATATATTGACCTCTTAATTGTAAAGGGCCTTTATTATATCTTGCATCAATACCTAGCATTTCAATTCCAACTATAGTAGAATCTGCTGAAGCAAGCTCAAAATCATTATTTAGATCCAGGTTATTATATTCTTCACTTTCAGAGCCCCCAATATAAGCTGAGATTCCTAGAGATAAGCCTGGTTCTCCATAATAATTAACTCTAGCAGCAAAATCTAGTTTAGTCATATATGATTCTGCTCCTTTTTGTCTACCGCCTCTTAATCCACTACCACCGCTAAATGATCCTTGTCCATCTGAATAACCACTAAAGCCATTAATAGCCATTAATTCATAATTAATAGAATATGATTTCAAACGACCACTGACTCCAACACCTATTTCTCTCCATGTAGTAGGTACAATATATTTATCAACATTTGTTCTTTCAACGCCATTAAACGTTGGAGGCTCGTGATATAAATTTTGTATTCCCATAGGAATTAACATTAAGCCCGCATTTAAATTAAATTGATCATTTAACTTATGACTAAGAAAGGCTTGCTCAACATATACCTCAACAACATGTTCAAATTCTACCTCAGCAACAAAAGAAGTATTCTCATTAAAATTATAACCAAAAAATGTGACAAAACGGTGGACATCTAATTTACTGTTGTTAAAAATATTATCATTAGAAATTGCTTTATTAAAATCAATTTGAGCATAACCCCCAACATGTAATCCTTCATCTCCTTTCAATATTCTACTAGATGTATTACCATTTAAAGTAGTTTGAGCATGTGCAAAGTTTACTAAACCAACACATACTATTAGTATTAAAAAATATAACTTCATTTTTATTAATTTATTTATTTATTTTTATTTAGACTTATTATTAATAGTGCAAATATAAGTAGTTTATTATATTTACATTGGTTATAAACTATTTATTTAGATTAAATTTAAATAAGGAGAAAAACTAGATATGAAAAAAATAATTCTATTTGATGGGTACTGTAATTTATGTAACAGCTTCGTCAATAAAATCATTAGATTGGATAGTGATAAGAGATTTCTATTTGCGCCTTTACAAGGTAAAAAAGGGAAAGAGGTGATTAAACAATTTGAATTGCAAAAAAAAAATATTGATTCAATAGTACTATACAGTGACAAGAAAATAAAAATAAAATCTAAAGCAGTCATTGATATTATTTACAATATGAGCCCTCTATTTAGATTTATAATAATTTTTAAGATTATTCCTTATTTTATTTTAGATCTCATTTATGATATTATTGCGCAAAGAAGATATCGATGGTTTGGCAAAAGAAATAAATGTATGATTCCTAATAAAAACATAACATCTAGATTTATAGAATAAATAGTTAGTAAATTTACATTTTAAAAAAAACCTTGGCTGGAATATACATACACATTCCCTATTGCAAACAAAAATGTAATTACTGTAATTTTCATTTCTCAATAAATAAGAATAATGTAGATGATATGATTTCTAGTATGGTAATAGAGCTAGAATCAAGGGTGGATTATTTAGAAAATAAGAAAATAGAAACTATATACTTTGGTGGTGGCACACCCTCTATTATTAACTACAAATATATTAGAAAATTACTTTCTAAAATAAGAGATGTTTACAATGTAACGGCAAATCCTGAAATCACAATGGAGTTTAATCCAGATGACATTGAGACTGAAAAGCTAGTTCAATTAAAAGGTTTAGGCGTAAATAGACTTAGTATTGGTATTCAATCTTTTGATGATAAAGATTTAATTTTTATGAATAGAAGCCATAATTCTCAAGAAGCTATTAATTCTGTAAGAATTGCACAAGAGAATGGATTTAAGAATATAACAGTAGATTTAATATACGGACTTCCGGATCAAACAAATAAAAAATGGGAAGAAAATCTTAATAGAATAAATGAGTTATACATTGATCATTTCTCTGCATATGCATTAACCGTTGAGCCTAAAACTGAATTAGATTTTTTAATAAAACAGAAAAAAATAAAACCACTAAGTGATGTTTTAACTACAGAACATTTCAAAATATTACAAAAAAAATCAGAAGAAATGGGATATATACAATATGAAATCTCTAATTTTTGTAGAGATAGAAAATTATCAGAACACAACTCGTCATACTGGAAAAATAAATGGTACCTCGGGATAGGGCCTTCTGCCCATTCTTACAATGGTACAAGTAGGCAGTGGAATATTGCTAGCAACTCAAAATATATAACAAACATTCAAAATAGATGTCAATATTTTGAAATTGAAATATTGAATTCAAATCAAATATATAATGATTATATACTTACCTCTTTAAGAACAACATGGGGCGTTAGTAAAGATTATATTTTAAAAAATTTCAGTAAAGACATTCATAATTACTTTATTAAAGCAACTAAAAAGTGGATATCAAATAAACAAATGAAACTAACAAATGGCAACTATAAACTAACTAAAGAAGGAATGTTATTTGCTGATAAGATATCGACAGACCTTTTTATGATTTAAAATCTCTAAAAAATATTTTTCATACTTATTAACTATTAAATCCCACCGATATTTTTCATTTACTATATTAAGATTTGCCTCAACAAAAGCTTCTCTATATTTTAATATGCTATTATCATCTAAAAGCTTAACTAGATCATTAACTCTTTGAAATGAATAAGTCTGATTATTAATGACAGATTTATTAAATGGGTTGTCATGAATTATGATAAAAGCTTTTGCAGCCATAGCTTCAATTAATGCTGGGTTAGTGCCTCCCACTGAATGCCCATGTAAGTAATAAGACGCATAAAATCTAAATGTATCTAATTCCTTTTTATTAAAAATTGCACCCAAGAAATAAACTCCAGTATCTTTATACTTTTTCTTTAAAAAGGCGCCATAATGGGTGTCGTGATTACCAATAATATAATAAGGTAAATTGTTTGTTGATGTAATATAGGCATCACACATTAATTCTAAATTATTTTCAGGCTCTAATCTTGCTATAGTAAGTATAAAATCACCCTCTTCTTTTAAATATTTTTCTATATCTAATCTTTGTAGTTCTAAAACTTTCTCTGTCCCATATGCAATAAATTCTGACTCTCTATTGTATTCCTCCTTAATATATTTTTGAATAGCTATATTATCAGCAACTAAAAAGTCTGAATTAGATACGCCAAATTTTTCTAAATTTCTTGTTATTTTTCTTACTA
>JABGXK010000146.1 GCA_018675825.1 Flavobacteriales bacterium
CGTCTGGTACAATGAATTCATCGGGTTCCAACTCCCATATCCAGTGTAATAATCTTTTTGTGTCATATGCTTTACCTAACTCATGGAGTGAATTATCCATTATAATATAACTACCTGCTTCTTTAGCGTAAAGGAAGTGTTCTTTATATTTTTCGTTTTGGTCTAATAAGTGTGGTAAACAATACTCATAATCATTAATTTCAAAACTTTTATCAAGCATATTGATTGGTAACTCGTGGGATACTTTAAACATTACTTTTTCTTTTTGGCTCTTTTCTTTTGCTTAGCTTTCTTTTGTTCAGTCATTTGAGGACGATCAATTTTATTTTGAATTTTAGCTCGTTGTTTAATCGCTCCTACTCCTTCACCCAAACGAAGATCTAAATATTGAAGTTGTTCTGTAAGGGAAAGAGAAGCAAAGTTTGTGTTTCTTTTAACTGCTTCTGTATGTCTTTCTTCTCGGCTTCTAGTACCATTTTTTCGAGTTCTACTCATCTTCTACTGTTTTTAGTTTACTGTGTATTATTTTTAGGGTTATAGGATTATTAGGATCTTCATCTATGTATGTTTTTTCTAAAAATCCTCTTAACCACTCTATAAATTCTTTATTAGTCATTTGTTTCGTAGTAAATTGATGAATTTTTATCATTTTCAAAACATTCTACCTTTACTACTTTACACCTTCCTCCATCTGTTTTAGATAATACATCATTAAAATGATTATAAACTGTTCTAGCGCAGCTTTCTGCTCCTAATTTATCCATTACTGTTAGCTTACAAAGTCCCTCCATAGCTGCTGATTCGAAAAAATCTAAATAAGGATCGTCTTTTTCAATTAAAAGGGTGTGATCCCACATATCGTCCATCCATGATTTTAAACCATTTCCTATAGGTGCGTCTTTAAAACCCCCATAATCTACAATCCAATTCATATCATCTAAACCCTCATTTTTATCAAAAGGGGTATTAGATTCAAACCATACTTTAAATTTTAATGCATATCCATGAAGTAATTGACAATGTGAGTGTTGAGCCCTCCATTGTCTAATTGCTATTGAATAATTGTCGAATAATTTTGTTGATTGATATTTTCCCATAATGTTTTTATAATAAATTATTTGTCGGTATCCAAATTACCATATTTATCTTCTATTGCTTTTTTTAAGAGAATAGAATCTCTTTCTAATTTATCTATATCTATATCTTCAAGATCCATATCATCTAAATTATCAACAAATTTCATAACTTTATTAATATCCTCTATTAAATCCTCAGGATTTGGGTGATTCTTCAGTTGTTTTTGGGGTGATTGGGTTTTCAGTTGATTTTTTGATTTCTTCATATTCTATTTCTGGTATTTCATTACATACCCAAACATAATCTTGGGCTTTAAAAACAGTATCACATTGATATAATTTTTTAAGAGTACTTACTTTTCCTTTTTCAAGGTTAATATTTGACTCCTTAAATTTTCTCCTTACAATAAATAATTTATCTTGAACTGTTATTATATCGTGCATGTTTTACTTTGTTTAGTAAGGTATTCCGTGGTATAGTTTTTCTATCCAACACATTATATCTCGCAATTTCCTCCTGAGCATGCAAGATTTTCTTTTTGTGTAGTATTATCTGTGTCCTCATGAACATGTCTTAAGTTAATAGATTGGAGATGGGATACCATTTCCTCATATTGATTTTTAGTAATGTCTTCAAAAGGAGCTTGTTTATAACTTCCACCACTATAAGGTAAAACAGATAATCCATTAAATGTATGTTTGTTTTCCCACATCCATTTTCCTACTTGATCCCAATCATTATCTTTTACTGAAATAGTAGCTGATACATTATTTGTATTTGATCCTTTTCTATGTCCTGTTTTTACCCATTCCATATTGAATTTTTTAGTCCTCTCAAGTAAATCCATTGCTGATTCTGTTCTTAAGATGGCTCCCTCAGGGGCGCTTTGTGGAACAGAGATAATAGCTTGAATTTCAGGTTTAAAGAAATCATCCTCTATAAGTTCTGGGTGATTTTCTAATAAGTGAGTATAAAGTGCTTCATTTTTACCAATTCTCATCCGGCGAATATAAAAATCATTATGCCAAGCATGTATGCCTGATGATGTACCTAACACTAATGAACTGGTTCCTGAAGGTTTTACAGTAGTTACACGAGCTGCTTTATTAATTCCTATAAGTTTTGCTGTTTCTTTATTAGAATTCATTGCGATTTTGGCTGCTTCCTCTAAATTATATTTTAGAATAATCCCACTTCCAATTCCTGTCATTCCTACTCCTACAAGTGCATCTTTATCTGTATTTTTATTCCAAATAGGTCTTAAATAATGGAAATCTGTGTAAGAGGCTTGTAAAGTTCCAATAAATGATGCTGCTTTTACTCTTTTATTTAAATCTTCCTGTGATTCAATATTAGAGGCATTAATTTCACATAAATTACAAAATTGATAAGGTCTTAAAGCAATTTCACAGCATGGATTTGTTCCCCAATCTTTATCATCTGAGAAATAAATTCCCGGTTCTCCTGAATTACTTGCAACAATCTTATCCCACAGATTAAAGAAATCTTTCTTTTTAACTTTAGATCTAATTACTACTGCTGAGTTATTTGATCTGCCTCTTTGTGGATTATGCTCCCACCAAGCGCCAAATTTAGATGTCAACATATCTTCATCATCTAAATCAAATAAAGAAATTAATGCTGCTCTTCTAATACCCCCTGATAATACTGCATCAGCAATGTGACAAATAATATCATGTGCTTCTATAGAGGATAAAGAGTCTCCATCTTTTTTTCTATCTAA
>JABGXK010000018.1 GCA_018675825.1 Flavobacteriales bacterium
ATTTTCTAATTTTAGTGAAATAGGATGGGCATTTGGACAAATTTTTTCCAAGGCATTTAGTATGGAAGCCGGTTTTGGAGGTTTAATGGGTGTTCTTATTGTTGGATTTCAAAGAGCAGCATTCTCTAATGAGGCAGGTGCAGGTTCTGCTGCAATTGCTCATTCTGCGGTAAAAACAAAATATCCTGCATCTGAAGGTATAGTTGCTTTACTAGAACCATTTATAGATACTGTAGTTATATGTACTATGACTGCTCTTGTAATTATTTTATTTAATGGTGATGATACTATATTTAAATATGGATCAGATTTTATTATGGATGGAAAGAAAGTAGAAGGAGCAGTTTTAACTTCAATGGCTTTTGAGGATGCTATTCCTTGGTTTCCTATTGTTTTGACAATAGCAATTATTTTATTTGCTATCTCCACTATGATTTCTTGGTCATATTATGGATTACAATCTTGGATGTATCTTTTTGGAAAAAGTAAAATATCTGATTTAGTATATAAAACACTTTTCTTATTATTTATTGTTATTGGGGCTGCAGCAAATATGGATGCTGTTTGGGGATTTTCAGACGCTATGATTCTAGCTCTTATTTTTCCTAATATGATTGGATTATTTTTCTTATATCCTGTTGTTAAGAAAGAACTTACTAAATATATCAATGCTATTCGGACTAAGAAGTAATAACTTTTAAGATAATATGCTAGATTCAAAAATTAATAAAATTATAAGAGAAGTTATTGATTTTCCCAAGAAAGGTATTTCTTTTAAAGATATTACTCCATTATTGATGGATAAAGAAATATCTGATAAAATAATTTCTGAATTTATTAAAAGAGTTAAACATCTTAAAATTGATGCTATTGTCGGTATCGAAAGTAGAGGGTTTTTATATGGTTTTCTTCTAGCAAATAAACTGGGTGTTCCATTCGTTCCTATTAGAAAATCTGGAAAATTACCTTGCAAAAAACTTAAATATAAATATGATCTTGAATATGGCTCTTCAGAAATTGAAATTCATGCTAACGATATAAAAAAAGACTGGAATGTTTTAATTCATGATGATTTACTTGCAACAGGCGGAACCGCCTGTGCGGCAGCTGAATTAATTAAAATGGCTAATGCAAATGTTGTAGGTTTTGCTTTTATTGTTAGCTTATCATATTTAAATCCATATAGAAGATTAAAGATTTACTCTAATAACATCATTAGTCTTCTAGATTATTAAAGAATCTTCTAGATATATTTGTTATTATGCAAGATATTTATATTTTTGCAACCCAAATTAAACAAATTTATGCTAGTAATACCTGTAAAAGATGGAGAAAATATTGATAGAGCCTTAAAACGTTTTAAAAGAAAATTTTTAAAAACTGGTACTTTAAAACAAGTTAGGTCAAGAAAGCAATATATTAAAAAGTCTGAGAGATTACGTGTTCAAAAACAGAAAGCAATATATTCTGAGAACATGCTAAGAGACATGGAATAAATTTGTTGTAATATACTTTTAAGTTTTTTATTATTAAATTTGTCTTAACACTACATTGTTAATGTATATAGACGATTTTTTAAATTATATTAAGTCAGAAAAGAGGTATTCTAATCATACATATACTTCTTATAAAACTGATTTGTCACAATTTTTTAGTTTTTTGTCAGAAAAATTTTCCATTCAAGATCCTGATTATATTACATTTAAGATTGTTAGGGTGTGGATTTCAAGTTTAGTTGAGTCTGGGTTAAAAAATACAACTGTAAATAGAAAGATTTCTTCTCTTAAATCTTATTATAGATTTATTGAAATTTCTGGTTATTCTTCAGAAAACCCAACATTAAGAATTATCTCGCCTAAGATTTCAAAGAAACTTCCAGTTTTTGTTGAAAAATCAAATATTAATGATCTTTTAGATAAGGAATTCTTTAAGAATGATTTTTATGGTCATCGAGACAAATTAATTATTGAGATTTTTTATTTTACAGGAATCAGATTAATGGAGCTTTTGAATATTCATGTTTCAGACATAGATTTTATAAATTCTTTAATTAAGGTTTTAGGTAAGAGGAATAAGGAAAGATTAATTCCTTTATCACATAATACATTAAGAGATATTAAGTTTTTTATTAGAAAATATAACTTAAAGAAATATCTTTTTACTAATATTAATAATGATAAATTATATGCTAAGAAAGTATATAGAATTGTTAATAAATATATCAGCATGGTATCAAGTATAAAAAAGAAAAGCCCACATGTTCTTAGACATTCTTTTGCCACCCATATGCTTAATAATGGCGCAGATATTAATGCTATCAAAGAGTTATTAGGACATGCTAGTTTAAGTGCTACACAGGTTTATACTCATAACACGATTGATAAATTAAAATCTGTTTATAAACAGGCTCACCCAAGAGCATAATTTTCAATTTATCATTATTATTTTTATATGATTTTAATATTAAATAGTTTTTAAAAATTAATAAAAATATAATTATTATATATTTCTAAAATATAAGTAGTAAAAAATTCATTTTTTTTTATTGTTTGTATGAAAAATTTAATAAATTTGCAGCCCATTTTATGGATGTTGTTCTTTATATAGGTGAACAGAATAAGCCGATATAGCTCAGCTGGCTAGAGCAGCTGATTTGTAATCAGCAGGTCGTGGGTTCGAGTCCCTCTATCGGCTC
>JABGXK010000147.1 GCA_018675825.1 Flavobacteriales bacterium
AAGGGGCGCGTTATTAACTGTAAGAATGCTATTTTTATTATGACTTCGAATCTAGGCTCTCAACAGCTGTTAAATTATATAGAAAAAGAAGAGAATCCACAAAGAGAAGATCTTCTAAATCTTCTTGATCCTATATTAAAAGGACATTTTCGACCTGAATTTTTAAACCGTCTTGATGAAGTATTGCCATTTTTACCTTTAAAGAAGCAAGAGATACAAAAAATTGTTGTTTTACAATTGGAGATTTTAAAAAAGCGTATGCAAGATAAGCAATTAAAATTATCTTGGGATGAAGATGTTACTTTGTGGCTTGCAGAGCATGGTTTTGACTCTCTTTTTGGAGCCCGACCATTGAAAAGGCTTATTCAACAAGAAATTGTAAATAAGCTTTCGGTAGGGATTTTAGGAGGTGACATTATTAGTGAATCTAATGTTCATCTTAAAGTTCAAAATGGATCGCCTGTTTATGAGGTAAATCAAAGGGAAATGGTTTCTCTTTAAAGCTTATGAGCAACTTTGTTGTAGCCATTAAGCGCAGCTATGCGGAAGCCCTCGGCGTAGGTTGGATAGTTAAAGACGTGGTTAATGAAGTAGTCTATTTTGGCATTAAAGCTCATAGCAACTTGCCCAATGTGGATTACTTCTGTAGCACCACGACCTATAACGTGAATACCTAAAATCTCTAGGGTTTCACTGTGAAAGAGAATTTTAAAAAGACCTACACTGTCTCCTGATATGTGGCTACGTGCAATTTCATAATAGTAAGCACGACCGACTTCATAGTGAATTCCTTTTTCTTTAAGTGCTTCCTCTGTTGCTCCACATGTAGAAATTTCAGGGATAGTATAAATTCCTAAAGGAAAAAGCTCAGGGAAGTAGTTAGTTTTTCTACCACATGCATGGCGCATTGCAAGTCTTCCTTGTTCCATTCCTGTTGAAGCAAGGCTGGGACCTCCAATAACATCGCCTACAGCATAGATGTGAGTCTGGGCTGTTTGGAATAAAGGATTTACAGGGATGTATCCTCTTTGACTAACTTCTATTCCTGCATTATTGATGTTTAATGAGTCTACATTAGCTTCCCTACCAAGAGCATAGAGTAGAACATCACTTTCTATAGAGGTATCATCGGTAAATTCTACACGGGCTTTATTATTTATTCTTGAAATTTTCCTAGGGGTTTTATTTTCCCAAAACTCTAACCCTAAGTCAGAAAGGGCTGTTTGTAGGTGAATACCAATTTCAGAGTCTAGTAAAGGAAGCATATGAGTCTTTTTATCAATAACTGTGACTTTTGTTCCTAAGAGAGAGAAAAAACTAGCGTACTCAGAACCTATGATACCTCCTCCTAAAACAAGCATTGTCTTAGGTAGTGTATCAATAGACAGTAAGCGTGTAGAATCGAGGATAACATCTTTATCAAAAGGCACTTCGATAGGATTTCTAGGCTTAGAGCCTGTAGCAATAACAAAACAGTCTGATTTTATTCGATAGAGGATTTTATGATCTTTATCAGTTACATTTAAGTCGTTGGGTCCATCAAAGCTTGCAGCTCCATAGAGAAGTTGGATTTTATTTTTCTTAAATTGCCTAAGAATGAGGTTTTGCTCTACTTCAATAACCTTGTTTAATCTGAAATTAAGATCATTAATAGAGATATTTGATAACTTATGGTCTTTACCATAAAAACTACGTTGGTGAAAATCGGTAAGATCTAAGATGGATTCCCTTAGTGTTTTAGATGGGATAGTACCTGTATTTAAGCAGACTCCTCCAGGAAAGGAATCTTTTTCGATTATGATTACAGATTTTCCTAGCTTTGCAGCTTGAATAGCTGCTTTTTGTCCAGATGGTCCAGAACCTATTATAGTTACGTCTACTTGAAGATTTTCTGTCATGAGGTTAAGTACCTTTGTAGGGATCTTTCTTAATTAAGTAATTTTATTCTAAATTAAATAGATTTACTAATCCTTGTCAAGTATCTGATTAAATATATTATGTTTTTTTTTGTTTTTTGATATAATAACTATGAGGGGAGGTAAACGATATGGCTAAAAGAGACTATGTTCAAGCTGAAAGGCAAATACTTCATGATAGAATGGGTTATGAAAAGAGTGTTATTGTAAGGCATTGCAAAGAGTATGAAGAGAGAAAAGACGATG
>JABGXK010000148.1 GCA_018675825.1 Flavobacteriales bacterium
TATGGATGCAGGAATTAAAATAAAAAAACCAGTCTCTGGTATTGCAATGGGATTAATTTCTGATGAAAAAGATCCAAATAACTATGCTGTACTTTCTGATATTTTAGGTGATGAAGATCATTTGGGAGATATGGACTTTAAAGTCTGTGGTACTGCTGATGGAATCACTGCCTGTCAAATGGACATTAAGGTACAAGGTTTATCTTACGAAATATTAGATAAAGCCTTAAACCAAGCAAGAGATGGAAGACTACATATATTAGAAAAGATTGTTGAGACAATTGCAGAACCAAGAGTTCAATTAAAACCTCAAACACCTAAGATTGTTGTATTAAAGGTTCCAAAATCAACTATTGGTGGAATTATTGGTCCTGGAGGAAAAATTATTCAAGAATTACAAGCATCAACTGAAACTAATATTTCTATTGAAGAAGTAGATAATATGGGTGTTGTTGAAATTTTAGGAACTGATCAAGAAAAAATTGATTTAGCAGTAGAGCAAATAAAATCTATTGCATTTATGCCTGAAAAAGGTAAAACATATAAAGGGAAAGTAAAATCAATAATGCCTTATGGTGCATTTATTGGAATCTCTTCTAACACTGATGGACTACTTCATGTATCAGAAATTGCTTGGGAGAGAGTACAAAATGTTGAAGATGTACTTAAAGAAGGTCAAGAAATAGAAGTTAAACTTATTGATATTGATGAAAGAAGTGGAAAACTTAAATTATCAAGAAAAGCTCTTTTACCAAAACCTGAAAAGAAGTAATTTTATATATAATATATATTAATTTTAACGAAAAAAATCTAATATGAGACAACTAAAAATTACAAAGCAGGTAACTAATAGAGAAACAGCTTCTTTAGATAAGTACCTACAAGAAATTGGAAGAGTTGATTTGATCACTGCAGAAGAAGAAGTGGAGTTAGCACAAAAAATCAAAGCTGGTGATGCTCAAGCACTGGATAAAATGACAAAAGCCAATTTAAGATTTGTAGTATCAGTTGCTAAACAATATCAGAATCAAGGATTAACATTGCCAGATTTAATTAATGAGGGTAATCTAGGATTAATTAAAGCAGCAAAAAGATTTGATGAAACAAGAGGGTTTAAGTTTATTTCATATGCTGTATGGTGGATTAGACAATCAATTCTTCAAGCACTAGCTGAACAATCAAGAATTGTTAGATTACCATTAAATAAAATTGGATCAATAAATAAGATTAATAAAGCTTATGCTCAGTTAGAACAAAAGTTTGAAAGACCTCCAACAGCTGAAGAAATTGCTGACTTAGTCGAGTTGTCATTAACAGAAGTAAAACAATCATTGAAAAATACTGGTAGACATGTTTCAATGGATGCTCCACTTATTGAAGGTGAAGACAGTAATCTTTATGATGTGATGGGAAGTGATGAAAGTCCAAGTCCTGATACACAATTAATGCTAGATTCTTTAAGAGAAGAAATAAGAAGAGCTTTAGATACTTTAACTCCAAGAGAAGCTGATGTTGTTTCTTCATACTTTGGTTTAAATGCTGGACATGCAATGACTCTTGAAGAAATAGGAGAAAAATTTGACCTTACTAGAGAAAGAGTAAGACAAATTAAAGAAAAGGCAGTAAGACGATTAAAGCATACTACAAGAAGTAAAATATTAAAAACTTATTTAGGATAATATCTAGAGGACGTAATTGTCCTCTTTTTTTATAAAAGAAATTTATATGAGCCACTTAATAGCTCCATCAATTTTAGCAGCAGATTTCGGAAATCTTCAAAGAGATTGTGAAATGGTAAATAATAGTGATGCAGATTGGTTTCATATAGATGTAATGGACGGGCATTTCGTTCCAAATATTTCATATGGTATGCCAGTAATCAAAGCCATAAAAAAATATGCAACAAAACCTTTAGATGTTCATCTAATGATTGAAAAACCTGAAAGATATATAGAAGAATTTGCAAATATTGGTGCAGATATTATTACTGTACATTATGAATCTACTGTTCACCTACATAGAACTATTACTCAAATTAAAGATACTGGTTGTAAGGCTGGAGTAGTATTAAATCTTACTACACCGGTAAGTGTATTAGAGGATATTCTTCCTCAATGTTTTATGGTTCTACTCATGTCTATTAATCCAGGTTTTGGAGGGCAAAAGTTTGAAGAAATGACATACAGCAAAATTAAAAAACTTCGTTCCATGATTAACGCACAAAATCTTAATACTCATATTGAAATTGATGGTGGAGTAAATGATAAAAATGCTCGAAAATTAATAGAATCTGGAGCAGATGTTTTAGTTGCTGGAAGTTATGTTTTTAAATCTGAAAATCCATCTCAAAAGATTAGCGAATTAAAGTTAATTTAATTACGAGATATAATCTCTTAAGTATTCAAAATTATCTGTCAGTTTACCATCTCTACAAAGAGTAGCATTATTTAATATTTTAGAATCTGTATCAAGAAGTGGAATTACATTTTGAATAAGTTGATTACCAAAATCTTCTGAAGAATCTTTAGGGAGTTCACATGGAAGGTTATCTACTGCCATAACAGCAACTATATTATCTTTTGTAAAATCATCCTCGCTCTCAGTTAAAGGATTATAACCATATATAGGATCAGAAATTGAAGAAGATCGAATTGTGGTCGCAACTGGACCATCAATATCACAGGAAATATCCGCAACTACAGATATATTAAAATCTGAAGATCTAACATCTTCTCTAGTGAATAAAAAAGGAGAACCTGAACCGTAATAATGTCCAGCAATAAAGATATCAGATTTACAAGCATATTTCATAAAAGATGATTCATAAGAACCAGGATTATTAATAAAATCATGAAAATCTTCATAATCATTATCACAACGCTGATTATAATCCATTGTATCAATATTTACAAATACAGGAAAATCATATTTATTATTTAGATAATCAGCAGAAGAAACCTCAATAATATTTAATTTTTTAAGTGTTTCTAGAATACCAGCACCTACTCTACCCTTGCCTGTAACTACAATACGTTCATTTGAGAGCTTAATTTCTTGCATTTCTTGTTCCATTTCTATTTTATCAAGACACTTATTGGCAGCCTTAAGAGAATATAAACCATATTTTAAACCATATGTTACAAATGCATTATAAGCTCCAATAATACCAGCATATCTACCAAAGCCAAGCAAACGATGACCATTAGATAATTTTAAAACTTCATAGTCAATCATTGTAATATTGAGAGCTATCATTTTAATTAGTAAATCTCTATTGTATTCTTGTTCTTTTATGGTATGAGAAAAATAAAAATAAGTTTTATTAGGAATCAATTTTGATTCCGGAACTTCCTTTACTCCAAATAAAATATCACTTATAGAAATATCATCAACAACTGAAATACCATGCTTAATATATTCATCATCTGAAAAACATCTGACACTACTACTTTGTATAACAATTTTAATATTAGAAAAATTATCTATTATCTCTTTACATTGTTTTGGTGAAAATGGCACTCTCTTATCTGCAGGAATCTTTTCTTCTCTTAGTATACCTAATAACATATATTATTATTTAATTACAAAAATAAACAATGAGTAGTTGAAAGCAATTGATTTTACTAATTTTGCAAATATATTGTTCTTTACTTATTGGGGCTGACTGGATTTGACTGCAAGTTGAGTTGATTGATAAGCATGTCGAGCTTTGTATTTTGGCTCGTAAAAATTAAGATTCACATTTTTAATTGGCGAGAATAACTACGCTTTAGCTGCCTAATTTATAAATTAGATTAGCTTTTGTCTCTTTTAAAGGAATTCCTGAAACCTTTAATATTGAGGCATCATTAACATCAGGATAGTTTGTTTAATGCTTCATTAAACAAGCAAAATTTTAGAAGATAAGGATAAGAATTGGATGCTATTTACCAGACTTATCTCGAAAATTAACATTAGATAAACATGTAGAAAATTTTTTAACACCTTGTTAGGACGTGGGTTCGAAACCCACCA
>JABGXK010000149.1 GCA_018675825.1 Flavobacteriales bacterium
TAAACTACCATTCCTAAATAATGCAACCCCATAATTGCTATATTACCAACTACTAAGCCAACTATAACAGCTAAAATATTTCTAATCATATAAATAGTAGTTTTTTCATTTGTCAAATATAAAAACTAATATTTTAAGTATTGAATTTATGACAATTGCTGGATATTGTCCTTTAATCTTTACTATGCCTAATTATTAACTTAAACAATATAAATATGTATACACAGAAACAGAAGAAGAAAACTAGTCAAAACTGTTAAAAATACTGTTAAACAGAATTAAAAAACCCTCATAATCTATTGAATTATAAGGGTTTAACTTTTATTGTTGCGGTCTGGACGGCACTGCATCCCTATACCTCTGCTTTCATCTATTTTACTCTATTTTCTAATTTACATGGTTAAGTTGACTTTTAAAAAACCAAAATAATGGCAAAATGTGTATAATCATGTTAATAAAACTGTCCCCTTTTCTGTCCCCTTTTTTTTAGTTAATTGTATCTTTAAGAAAACATCAAAATTATGGCTAATTCAAAATTCTATTTAAAGGAGATAAATAACACAAAAAAGACTCCAATTAGATTACACTTTCATTACGACAATAAAGTGTTTAAATACCCAACAAAACTATCTATTGAACCTCATAAATGGTGTGATAAAACACATCGGGTAAAGAAACAAGTTACTCATTGCATAGAACTCAATAGGCAGATTCAAAATATTGAAGATAATATTATTGATATATTCCAAAATATGAAGCTCAATGGACATACTGTAAGTAAGCCGATTCTTAAGCAAAGGCTAAACATCAAATTAAATAGAATAGACAGAGAGGATTTCTTTGAGTATATAGACCTTTATATTCATCAAAAAAAAGAGCTAAAAACCAGTACTAAACATGATTACAAGCAAACACAACATACCATCAGGCTATTTGAGTCTAATACAGGCTATTTAGTGAGCTTTGAGACCATTAATCTTGATTTCTATAATAGGTTCAAGGATTATATGTTAAATAGCTTAAATCACTCTATAAATACATTCGGAAAACGAATTAAGATGATCAAGAGTATTATGAACTATGCTACTGAGATGGGAGTAAATAAAAATCTTGAATATCTAAAGAAATCTTTTAAGGTTCTTAATGAGAAAGTACCAAGAATATATCTATCAACTGATGAGGTTAATATCTTATACCATTTAGAATTAAATGAAACATTAAGCAAAACAAGAGATGTCTTTGTTCTAATGTGCTATTTAGGAATTCGTTTTAGTGATTACAAGAGAATAACAAAGAATAACATACATAATGAGTATCTTGATATTGTAATGGAAAAAACAAATGAACCAGTTTCAATACCACTTCACCCCCATGCATTAGAAATAATAAAAAGATGGAACTATAATTTACCTTCAATTTCAAATCCAAAGCTGAATAAGAATATTAAGAAAATATGTAAACAAGCCCATATTGATGAAATAATTAAAGGAACTCCAAAGTATAAATTAGTTACTTGTCATACAGCCAGAAGATCGTTTGCAACCAACGGATATCTTAGTGATGTGCTTGTAAGGGATTTGATGAGAATTACAGGACACAAAAAAGAAACTACATTTTTAAATTACGTACAAGTTAAAAGAGAAATAACAATGAGTAAGATTATGGATATTTATCCAATTGAATTAAAAAAAGTTGTTTAAAAATATAACAAATAATATAATATAAATAAAAATGACAGGTGCCAGAGTTGAAGTAGGTTTTTAGCCTTATATAAATTTTATTGAAATATATTTTTTTATTTTATTTTATTTTTACTACTAAAAGTTGTCATAAATAAATAATATAAATATAAATAACTAATAATCAATAAGTTAGATAAAGTTATATAAACAATAAAGTCTGTCATAAAGCTGTCATAAGTCGTCATTTTCTGTCTTTTCTTGTCATTTTTCTTGTCATATATACAAAAAAAGAGAAATATGATAAGATTTATTTGTTTTTCAATTGCTTCTTTTCAGCCTTTTTAGTTAAAATCATATCTATATATTTATCTAATCCATGCTCATTTTGGAGTTCCTTCTTTGCTATATAGGTTTCAAGCTTTGATATTTTCTTAGCATCTAAAGTGTATCTACTCATTATCTGAGTAAGAATATCATTAGTTAATTGCTTTCCGTTAAAGGGTTGTTTAGACATTATATCATCTTTAAATATTCTTTTAAGTGGTTCTTCTCTTACTCTAAATATCTCAAATCCATCTTCTTCTAACTTCTCTGTTTTCATCTTATCTAAAGCACGTTTATCTTTATGCCAGTAACTACCATCAAACTCAATGCCTAATTTTAATTGAGGAATATAAATATCAATAGACCAAAGCTTACCCTTAAGTCTAGTTTTAAATCCTTTTGGGTTAATGTCTTTAAAAAATTGAATAAGTTCAAAGGTAATAGTAAGTTCTTGTCTTGATTGTGGAGTTAATGTACAAAAAGGACAGTTTCTTCCTCTTAATCTATGATTTGAATTAGTCTTCCATTCGTGATCATCCCCTTTATTACATTTCCACCAATAGTTAGTATTTGATCCAGCAAAAACATCAAAAGGAGTTAATTCTCCATTCTTAGTTGGATGCCATTCATTTGCTAATTTAGGATGCGTTGTATGTAAACAATTAGATAAAACTATTTCCCTTCCTCTACACATTGGACATCCGCCATCTCTATTTCTTAAAACTGCTTGCCATTCATGATCATTAGCTACGTCGCACCTCCACCATACTTTTTTCTTTGACGCTTTTCCTATATCAAAAGGAGTAAGTTTTCCATTTTTTGTAGGATGCCATTGTTTAGCTAATTTAGGATGTGTTGTGTGTAAACAATTAGATAAAACAAGCTTTCTGCCAGTACAGATATGACAACCGTGACCTTTTCCTCTATTATAACACGAGGATTTCCATTCATGATCATCCCCTTTATCACATTTCCACCAAACAATTTTATTAGAGCCAACACCAACATCATAGGGTGTCAACTGTTTATTCTTTGTTGGATGCCACTCATCAGCAAGTTCTGGATTTAAAGTAGCTA
>JABGXK010000150.1 GCA_018675825.1 Flavobacteriales bacterium
AGATGATATTCAAAAAATTGCTGACGAATTAAAAGTAATTATTTCAAATGATAATGATTTTAAGTGGGCATTATCACAGCAAAAAAATGTTAATAGTAAATGCAAGTTATATTTGCAGCCTGAATGGAGTAAAAAAGAAATTATATTGCCAAAAATTATTGATTTTGTTACATCAAATTTAGGATGGGTTGTTTCTTTACAAACTCATAAATATATGAATATTCCATAATGAAATATTTTATAACTCTCATATTAGTTATTTTTTTAAATAATATTTATTCTCAAGATAGAGATTATAAAAAATATGACAAGGCAGTTAAGCTATTTAACAATAATAAGTTAGATAAATCTAAAGATCTTTTATTTGAAATTATAGATAAAAATAACATCTGGGATAAACCTCATTTATTATTATCTACAATATACCTTAGAGAATTAGATTACTATAATTCTACAAAATCATTATTAAATATTTATAGCTTAGATAATATTGATGATATTCCAGGTATTGAAGAAATTGCTAATATTTTTTATTCTAATGGTTTTTATTCTGAAGGACTTTATTATTTTAATATTATCTGTAAGCTTGATTCAACCTACTGTAGAGAAAAAATTATTAGATTGATAGATAATTGTAATTTTTCAATTAATTCAATTAATGATCCAGTTGAAGTTAATTTCTTTAATCTAGGAGAAAATATTAATACTTCAATGTCAGAAATTGGTCCTGCTATAACTTCTGATAATAAAATGTTAATTTTTACTCGGAAAGTTAAAATTAAAGATGATAATTTTCAAGAAGATTTTTATTATTCTTTAAAGATAGATGATAAGTGGCAGAAGGCAATTGCATTTCCTCCTCCACTGAATACAAATAATAATGAAGGGGCATTATCTTTATCTAGCGATCAGTCTTTGCTTGTCTATACAGCTTGTAATAGAGAAGATGGTATAGGCAGTTGTGATCTTTACTATGGTAATAATGATTTTAAACAATTTAACTTTATTAATTTAGGTGTTGATGTGAATACTAAATATTGGGAATCACAGGCCTGTTTTTCATCTGATCGAAAATTTTTATATTTTGTTAGTAATCGTCCTGGAGGCTATGGTGGTACTGATATTTGGATTTCAAAAATCACGAAAGAAGGATTCTCTAAGCCATTTAATGCTGGCCCAATAATTAATACAAAGTTCGATGAAATGTCACCTTATATTCATGCAGATAATTTAACTATATATTTTTCATCTAAGGGACATATAGGTATGGGTGATTATGATCTTTTTATTTCTAAAAGAATTAAACCTAATGGTAATTGGGGTTCTGCTAAAAACCTTGGGTTTCCAATTAATAATCATAGCAGTCAAAATTCTTTAGTTGTATCAACTGATGGAAAAACTGCATTTTATAATAATACTGATGATGGTTTTGGTTCTGATGATATTTTTAGTTTTGAATTACCTGATGAAGTAAAGGCAAATAAAGTTAATGATTTGACACTAGAAATTATTTCAAAAAAAATAGGAGAGGAGATAGTTTTAAAAAATGTTCACTTTCTAAATAATTCTTTTGAGCTTAATGAAAATTCATTTTACGAACTTAATAAACTTGCTAGCTATCTATTAGATAACGATATTAATATACTTATTGAAGGTCATACAGATTCTATTGGAAATATTAATTCTAATATGTTATTATCTAATAATAGAGCTAGATCTGTTTTTGACTATTTATTATCGTGTGGTGTTGATCAAAAAAAGTTGTCTTATAAAGGATATGGAGATAGTAGGCCAATATCTGAAAATAACAACCAAATTGGAAGGTCATTAAATAGAAGGACGTCTTTTATTGTTCAATAATTATTTCTTATTTCTTAATAGGTTTTTCATTAATTCTCCATTTAAATCCATTTAGAAATCTATCTTTATCTTTTATATCTTCCAATGGAGTTGTAATTGAATTTGGTGCTATTTGATAATTAATCTTATAAATCTTGTTATCTCTAAAGTTTAGTGAAATATTAGATGATTCTATATAATTCATACCAATTTTTTTATCCTTATCCCTGAGAAAATATATGCTCTGCCCATTTCCTTTTACATTAATATTATATAATTTATTATTTCTAAAATCTCCAATCATTTCTTTTCCTTTGATTTGATTAAATTCTAGCGAATCTTCTTTAGATATAATCATTGGATTCTGGTATAAAAATATTTTACTAATTTTTTTATTAAAATATTTAATCTTTATAAGATCTGATGTTACTTGATATTCATTAAGCCATATTATTGGATTGTTATACATTAATATTAATGAGTCAGAGATTTTATAAGTAAGCGAATCACATCTTCCTTTTAGTTCATTATTTAAAAAATTAACATCTCCATAAGATGTCAAATATTCATTTTCATCAATAGTTTCATAAATAAACTTAGTAGATTTCATGAATAGTGTATCATTATCAGAGATTAGTTTAAGTGAGGGTTTTTTATATACTATTAGTTTATTACTGATTTCATACAATTCTGCGATTCCACCAGATAATATAAAGTTATTAATAGAATCTATTAGCCTGACATTATTTCTAGCAATTGCATTTTTAGTTGCTTTGTTATAAAAAATGCTATCTGCAAAAACAATATATTCATCACTAGAGATTTTAGAATTTCCGTGAAACTCAGCTTCATCAGA
This sequence comes from Flavobacteriales bacterium, assembly GCA_018675825.1. GTDB lineage: Bacteria > Bacteroidota > Bacteroidia > Flavobacteriales > BACL11. The sequence goes on from JABGXK010000150.1 coordinate 2,696, forward strand.
TGAGCTATTAAAAAATCCATATTCACAGTAAACTATTTTATTATCTGTAAAAACATTTGATGGTCCTTCTAAATAGTTGATCTCACTCTTAGTATCATATTTAAGTTGATTAGTTGTAATTAAATAATTTTTTGTCTTTACAATTACTGAGTCTGAAAAGTTATAGGCTTTACTATCAATATTATATTTTCCTTTATTTGATATGATTTTTTGTTTTGAATTGAAAATTTCGCTACGTGTGTTGTATAATGTGTAATCTTCTTTTATATTAAAAATAATCTGTTCAGATTTTATAGTATTCTTATTATTTTTAAAAACAACATTTTTAGATATTATTGCAATATTATCCTTTCCATTATATTCTAATATATCTCCATAAAGACTAATATTATCTTCTTTAAATATTTTTATATTATTGAATGCTCTGATTTTTTCTTGATTAGAGTAATAATATGCTGAATCACATAACATATCTGTTTGATTATGTCTAATATTTACATTACCTATCAATCGCCAATAATCAGGATGTAAATCTGAGTTAACATATGAGAAATCTGCATTTATAATCTCAATTTTTTTTGTATTCTGGGCATAAGTATTGATACTCAGAATTAATATTATAATTATAAGCTGTATTTTTCTCAAATTTATCTGAAAAATGTTTGTTTTCTATCAGGTCCAACAGAAATAATCTTAATTGGAATTTTTAATTCATTTTCTAAATATGAAATATAGTCATGAACTTCTTTTGGAGCATCAGACAGATTCTCTAACTCCATTAGATTTTTATTCCAACCTTTTAATTCTTTATAAATAGGTTTTAGATCTTCATTATCTTCAAATGGAAGATGATCTATTCTTTTATTATTATTTATATAATGAGTGCATATTTTTATGGTTTCAATTCCTGATAATACATCTGATTTCATCATCATTAATTGAGTTACTCCATTGATATTTATTGCATATTTTAGCGCGGGTAAATCTATCCAGCCACATCTTCTAGATCTTCCAGTAGTAGCACCAAACTCATTTCCAATTTTTCCTAGATGCTCTCCAATTTCATCATTTAATTCGGTTGGGAATGGTCCACTTCCTACTCGTGTGCAATATGCTTTAAATATTCCAAAAACATCATTGATTTGATTAGGAGCTATACCTAAACCCGTACATGCTCCTGCTGTAATTGTATTTGAAGAGGTAACAAAAGGATATGAGCCAAAATCTATATCTAAAAGAGTTCCTTGTGCACCTTCAGCAAGAATTTTTTTTCCATCTCTAATACTTTTGTGTAGATAATGTTCACTTTCAATATGTTTAAATTTCTTTAATGTTTCTAAACTTTCAAACCATCTATTTTCAAGCTCATCAAGTTTGTATTCAAAGTCAAAAAATTTAAGAAGCTCTATGTGTTTGTTTTTTAGTTTTGTGTATTTTTCATTAAAACTTTTACTTTTAATATCTCCAACTCTTAGTCCGTTTCTGCCAGTTTTATCCATATAAGTTGGTCCAATACCCTTGAGTGTAGAGCCAATTTTATTTTTACCTTTTGCATGTTCTGATGCTGCATCTAATAGTTTATGTGTCGGTAGAATTAAATGTGCTTTTTTAGAAATAACTAATTCTGATATTTCTAAATTTAATTTGTTTAGTGAATTTATTTCATTTTCAAAAATAACAGGATCAATTACTACTCCATTACCAATAAGATTAATTATTCCTTTATGAAAAATTCCAGAAGGAATTGTATGAAGAACATGTTTAATCCCATCAAACTCTAGTGTGTGTCCAGCATTTGGTCCTCCTTGAAATCTAGCAATTATATCATAGTTATTTGTTAAAACATCTACAATTTTCCCTTTTCCTTCATCTCCCCACTGAAGGCCTAATAAAACATCAACTTTCATTAAATATTTAATTTAGTTTGACACTCTTTACAAATTCCATATAAATTTAGTGCGTGTCTATTTATTTTAAAGTGCATATCGGTTTCTATGAAATTCATTATTCCAAGAATTCTAGGATCACAAAATTCAATAACTTTGTCACAATTGGTACATATCAAATGATCATGTTGTTTATTTGAAAATGACTTTTCATATTGTGAATGAGACTTGCCAAATTGATGCTTCCTCACTAAATGACAATCAAGTAAAATCTCAATAGTATTGTAAAGTGTTGCTCTACTTACTCTATAATTTTGATTTTTCATTTTAATATACATCGATTCTATATCAAAATGACCATCATAATTATATATCTCTTTTAGAATAGCATATCTTTCAGGTGTTTTTCTTTGATTATTTTTAATTAAATAATCTGTAAATATATCTGAAACTGTTGTTACTAGTTGATTTTTAATAGTTTTAGTTTTTGTTGACATGTTTTTTATAAAAAATAAAAA
>JABGXK010000151.1 GCA_018675825.1 Flavobacteriales bacterium
CCACTGCAGCTTTTAATTTCGTTGCAAGTTCTGCTAAACGTGCAGCTTGAGCGTCAATGGTTGCTTGGACTTGCTTCGCTTCCTCTTCTGCTTTCTGCACTTCCGCAGTAGCCTTAATTTCTTCATCACTTTCAATCGTGATAACCGTTAACTGACCTTTTCCGTTACAAGCTCCCAATGTTTTAAGACCTCGAAACTTTATTTTACCTTCCCAACGAATAGTTTCTTCGCCCAACCTGCGTCCTTTAAATTGGTAAATGCCCTTGTGGGTTTTTGCATCCACGCGAACGTTGGTTTTTTCACTTCCATGAGTAACTTGAATGTTGCAATCCATTGGGCCAGATTTGTTAGTATTGCCAAATCCAGATGATGAAGGTTTAGCTTTGGACTCAAAAGGAATTTGAATCTCAATCGCTATGGTCTTTCCCTTTTCCACTGTCGTTTGTGCATGCAAATGCACCGACACAGTGAATATGAAACCTACTAAAAGTGTAAAAATCAACTTTTTTGATGTATTCATAATATTATTAAATCATAATTTACAATTTCTGCAAACTAGGATTATGAAGTTATAAAGTACTAGTCCTTTACACCGCTGTGTCTAACAAATTAGGTATTAAGAATGAGATTAGGAGTAGTTTTTTCATAAGACCAGTTTACCCCCAGACAATTATGTGGGCAAATGGGAAGGCCTGACTCTTATAGATATTTTTCGTCTTTAATTTAAACATTCACTTTAATAAAGGCTAATTATGAAATTTTTTAAAATTCTCTGTTCCTTATCATTCTTCTTATGTTCTATACCTTTAAGTTATGCTGAAGAAAGCAAGACAAATAAATATAAAAATTGGGAAGTAAATCAAATAGGCGACCTAATCCTTTATAGAACACATGGCAATATAGTTCATGGGCATAGCTTAGGATGGATTAAAAGAAAAGGACAATGTAATTACGATAATCTATATCTTACTTATTCATCAAGCCATAAAGATAAGGATATTCTTGAGAAATTAAAACATAATAAAATCCCATTAAAATTAGTATTTCCTGAGGGTGATAAATCTACACTGAGTATAGAAGTGCCGATTGTCGCTGTAAATGATTTTGGCTCAATGAAAATTATTACACTTACTAATGTAAGACAAGATATTTTGTTAAATGCTTATATGGAAAAACTTCACTTAGTTGAAGCAACCATACTAAAACCTTATGCTAATTTGTTTGATATTCCCAAAGATAGCTGGAGTCTAGATGGGTATATTGCCGCCAAATTGAAAGCAAAAGAAATGTGCGAGGCTATAGTGTCTGAAGAAAATTTTATCTAAGGAATTATTTGTATAAAAAGAGTAGTTTTTTCATAAAATATACCGCTTTTCACTATGCTAGAAAAGTACCTTTCCCCCCTGTACCCCTAAGCATCCTCAAAATCTTCTATTTTTTCAATTTCAAATTCATCAAATACTGAACTGTTCTCTTTTCCGATTTCGTCAATTATTGACATTAATACCATCGAAATATTTTTAGAGAAACCTTCTATTTTTTCTGATACTTCACCATTATTTGATGCATCTGATTCTAATTCATCTTCTATAATTGAAATACCCATGAGCAGAAGTGCCGCTCCATATTTTTTTCTCAATACCTGAATACTTTTTCTTTTATTAGAGTTTGAGTAATGAATTAAATACTTGTTATCGGCGTTAACGTAAAATGTCCAACCATTCTCAGAACCATTATAGTCGGCTTTTAAAGCACTGTTTTCATCCATATTGTGCCTTTCCCATTGACTGGAATTGACTTCATATACAGTGGGAATTGCATGACCTTCAGGTGTTGTTCTTGTACCTGGCTCATCAGGATTTGGCTTAGGTGGCCTAGGTTTTGGTGTGCTATTACTGTTCTTCTTAAATGGAATTATATTTATCCAAAGACTTTCCTCAAAAGGGGTCGGTCTACTAACATCGGTCACTTTTGTTGTTAATTTATAGGTTTCACCGAGCTGAAAGCTTTCGTTAATTTGTAAACTTAATACAGCGATGCCGTTTGATATCGAAAAACTATCTAATGAAGCAATCTCATCATTAATAAAAAAATCGAAGGAGCCTTTATCGCTATCTCTTTCAAAATAATCATTTTGTACATCTGTTTCGTATGAAATTCTTATTTTTCTTTTAAGTTCAGCATCTCTAGGTTTATTGATTTCATGTTTGTCTTTTAATTTAAAGAAAGTAGGAAATCTTTTACCTACGAAGGGTTTGTTAATTACACCTGTCATTCTTTGTTTTAAAGGGCTTGAAATTTTCTCTCCCTTAATAAATAAACGTGTGAGTGTAGGGTTTGAATTTATAATTTTTTGTATCACTGACTCTATAGTTTTAGAGCTATTAATTAAATGTTCATTTTTTTCCTTAATCCTCCTATTTAAGGCTTCTTTAAGAGTCGGATCATCTTTGAGCACAGGTATTAATTTATTTTGTATAAAATCTGTTGTAGTCTCAGTTTTTTTCAACCTATCTCTTGAGCTCATGAATAACTCTTCTTTCATATTTATTGATACCTTTGTACAGTCAATTAATACCAATAAACTTTCTTTTAGATCCTTATAGCCTATCTCCGTAAAAAATGTTTCTTGTAAATCTCCATGGGTTTGGCCATTAAGCGTAAATAGAACTCCTTCATAATCTCTTGCATAAGTTCTTTTTCCTTGATCATCTCCTTTTGCTAGATTTTTTTTAAAAAGAAGTATTCTGCAAGGAAACTTTTGATCTTTAACCATAATTGTTGAGGTGAACTCGTGTTCAATTAACTCCTTCGCGGTATCAGAATCAAGTCTGACTTGAAGAGGTGCAAAAACTCTTTGTGTTTCTTCGGGATATCTTAAATCTGAGAGAAAAAATGGTAACGCTGCTCCAGGTAGCTTTGTACTTAACCTATCTTGTATATGTCTAGTAAGCCTTCCTCTTGCTCTACCTGGAAATCTTTCAGAACTAAAATTGTAATCGTATAGCTTAACAATGGTCCCTGAATCAAGTGGTAATAAGTCATATGAACCCTTATTTAACTTTGGAATAACATTTAGCTCATCAGCCTTAAAAGAAAGAATATTATTATCAGGAGCCAAGTACCTTAATGTTGATATTCTTTCATTACCTTCAGCACTAAACCTTCTAATTACCGTAACTCCCCATTCATCAGAAGATCTACTAGCTATTTCATTATTTTTTTTCGATATAATGAGTTGAAAACGATGTTTTTCTGAACAATAAGATATTACGCCTGTTCCACCCATGCCATGTTTTCCTTGAACAAATTGCACTTTTTGCTTTAGTGATTGGTTTAAAGAAAGCAATGTTTTACTAAATTCTTCTGGCTCTTGGCCTTCACCTTTATCAATAATAGCTAAGCATGGATTTTTTGATTTATAGCCGCTGGCTACTAAATGGATATTTTGTGATAATTTGTTCCTTTCTGAAGGAGTAATATTTGAAAGATTGCCATCATAAATATTAAAATAATCTATTTGGGCGTCTCTCATAGTTTGTGGAGCCTCTTTTGATGTTGGGTCAATATCTCTTTTCAAGCATTCCTTAGTAAGTACTGCATCAATTGAATTAATAATTTTTTCTACCAATGCACCGACTGGATTATCTTGTTGAGCGTTTGCAATTGAGGTTGCTTGTCTATCTCCACCTAAGATTTGCCATTTAGATCTATCCCACAATTTATTTTTTTCTAATATTCTTACAACAACTTCTTCTTTGTCTGCTGCATATAAATCTAAAGCAAGTTTTTTAATTTGTTCATTATTCATCCTCTTTACCCCTTACAGAGAAAACTCTGTTTTTTTTGTTGTAAATTTTGATTTTTGTTTTTTTAACTCAGATTCAATTGTTTTGAAAATCTTAGCCACATCTGCCTCTGTATATTCATAAGTACTTTTATTTGAGGTATTACCTAAAATACGAATTTTATCGATAATATCTACTGTACGTTTTGTAGCTATTCTTTTAAATCTCTCAGATCGGTTTTCCATTATTACTCCTATTGAACATTAAATGGTTATCTAATTTTTGACTAATATATATCTTATATTTTAATATGTCAATAATATTTATAACTATTTACATATTATAGCGTTTAAACATCGTATATTTACATATTTTTGCGTTTAAACAGTGTCAATTTGTATATCTAAGCGATATCTCATATCAATAAAATTAGCTTTTAGTTAATAATATTAACAAATCGATATCGCTTTAATGTCAATAAAGTCATTTAAATACAATAGCTTATATAGATGTCTAAAATTACTTGACCAAGGGTTTATATGTTGTATCTTGGTAGTAAGGGTTTATTTAAAAATAGTTGGAGAAATAGTGTAATGAAATCAGAGTTTCAATTTTACAGAGTGAATGACTTAACAAAAATTCTTAGTGTATCAAGA
>JABGXK010000152.1 GCA_018675825.1 Flavobacteriales bacterium
AACAGTATGTTTAACAGTTTTGACTAGTTTTCTTCGTCTGTTCCTGTGAAATTGATAGTTACTTCAATAGGCTCCATTTCTTCTATTTCTTCATATGCTTTCTTTTTACCAATAGCATAGGGAAGGAGCTTACTTACAGCATTAATGTATTCCGTTGGATTAGTGATTTTATTAAGCATATCGCTTAGTTTGTTTCCATCTATAGCCAAGCCTATTTGTTCTCTTAAGAGCTTTGTAGAGCTACTCATAGAGCCTACAGGCCTTCCTATAGGGTTTCCGCTTGTTCCTTTCTTAAATGGCATATTATATCGTTTAGTATATAATAGAAAAAAGGCTTATCTATTTGAGTTTATTTTATTAAGGACAGTCTTCGCTAAAATAATGTTGAGGGTCTATATTTGTCCAATTTGCAGTTGACCAAGTTGCATCATCTACTTCAATGCAATATAGCTGGTTATTACCTGTTGCAATAGGTGACATATTTGTGTTGTTTCCGTTTCTTAAATTTAGACTTGTAAGTTGATTAGCTTCACAACCTAACCAATTTAAAGAAGAATTGTTACTTATATCAAGACTTGTCAGTTGATTAAAACCACAATGCAATTCAGTTAAAGCAGTATTATTACTTACATCAAGACTTGTAAGTTCAGTAAATCTACAAGTCAAAAAAGTTAAAGCAGAATTATTACTTACATCAAGACTTGTAAGGTTATTGCCAACACAGGCCAAATAAAATAAGTCAGAATTGTTACTCAAATCAAGACTTGAAAGTAGATTATTATTACAATTTAGTAAGGCTAAATTATTGTTATTACTCAAATTGAGACTTGTGATTTGATTGCCATAACAATTCAAAAAAGTTAAAGCAGTATTGTTACTTAAATCAAGACTTGTAAGTTGATTGTATTGACAATGCAATTTTTTTAAAGCAACAAAATTTTCTATTCCTGTTAAATCTTGAATTCCACCCAAACCATTGAGATCAATTTCTTCTAAATACTTTATGTTTTCTGTCAAGACAAAATCATCGAAAATATCATCTAATCCTAAGTTAATTAAATTCTCCTCAAATTTTGTGTCAGGAATATATGTTAGAATACTATCAGGGTGATTGATGTATGTTGTAATTATAGGGTCAATAGGCTGTAAGTCTCCTTCACCACCTCCACAACTTACAAGCAAGAGTGTGATAGGAAGTATGAATATGTAAAGTAGTTTTTTCATTTGTTTGTTAATCTATTGTTTTAAAGTCTTAATAATTATTACTCAAATAATGAACCTTTTTCATTTATCTTATTTAATTCCTTTTGATAAAATTCGATATTTAAATCATCTAAGAATTTTTGAAATGTTTTATTTGACTTCTTATCATCACTTTTTACAATATATTGAGCAAAAATATCTGACCTAACATTGTTCTTATCAGATACAGAAAAATATAATTGCATTACAGACCTACCAGATTTCCAAGCAATGTAATTTGTTTCAAGCGTAGTTATGCCATAAAACACACCATAATCATCTCCAATAGCATTTATAGGACTACTAAACTTATCAATATTCTTTTTCATATCTTTAATACCATTAACTACTCTTACACTATCCCATTCATAGAATTTAGCTCTTGATTTTTCTAAAAATTCTCTAAGGTCATTAAGTTTTTCAAATGGTATTCTGAAGTTAGGCGTATTGCCATACGCATAAATTATAACCTCAGGAATTGCTATTGATTTATCATTTAAATAAAATTTGGTTGACAAAAGAACTTCATTATCCTTTGTAATCTTATTCTTAAAAGAATACTCCTTGATTGTCTTAAATGACTGCCCAAACCCAATTATAGGAATGCAAAGTAATATAAGTAGTAGTTTTTTCATTGTTAATCTATTGTTTAATTATCTCAAACATATCTTCATTTCCAAGATTTATAATTTCTTTCCAATCACTTTGTTTAATTTTTTGAATTTGACCACTTTTCTTGACTTTTACGATTAGTTCGTCATTAGCAAGTGAATATTTCACATCATCAATCTCAACTGTTTTATTTGGTATTTCTTTATCTTGATTGTTTTTCTTTTGAAGGTATGCAAGTATCTCTTTAGAATCTTCGGCATTATCACAGAATGTTAGTATAAAAAACCAAAGGAAGATAGATATAATTAGACCTGCAGTAATTGAACCTTTCACATAAGAAGTGTTAAATAACCCTAAAGATTCTAGTGCTTGTATATCATCTTTAATATCTACCCATAATAAAATGTAACCTAATACTGATAGAGCTAAAACTATATGATTTATTATTCTTTTCTTGACTACTCTATCATTATAGATGTAGAAGAATCGGTGATTAGTTTCTTCTATTTTTCTTCCAAATGTATTCATATTATAATTAGTGTATTAATGTATCGTATTCTTCATAAAATGTTGGATAGGATTTTGTGACAGCTTCTGGATTCTTTATGTAAACCGGTGAAGATGCGATAAGACTTGAAATAGCTCCCATCATAGCAATACGGTGGTCATTATAAGAAAATATTTCTCCACCTTTAACAGGCCCTCCTTTTATATGCATTTCATCTCCAATTACTTGAATTTCGACACCCATTTCCCTCCATACTTTCAAAAGCACTTCAGCTCGGTTACTCTCTTTATGAATAAGCCTACCTACTCCTTTAATAACAGAAACCCCTTTACATGCAACAGCCAAATTAGATAATGGCGGAAACAAATCAGGACAATTAGTTGCATCAAAATTAAAAGCATTTAACTCACTTTTCCTAACACGAATCTTGTTTTTTTCAATAGTCACATCTGATTTTGCTAATCTAAGAGCTTCCAAAATTTTAATATCAGCTTGCTTTGATAAGATATTTATGTCAAATAATGTTATATCTCCAGCAATTGCACCTCCAACTAAATGAAATGCACCACCACTCCAATCTCCCTCATTCTTGTATTTAATTCCATGATAATGTTGACCTCCAGGAACAGAGAATTTTATATAATTATCATGACTAAGTTTTACTCCGAATTGAGCCATAATTTCGATAGTCATATCAATATAAGGCTTGCTTTGGAGATCTATAACCTCTAAAAGACTTGACTGGGTAACTTTAGGTAAAGAAATTAATAATCCTGTTAATACTTGAGAGCCTAATCGACCATCTATTGATATTTTTCCACCTTTTAAAGGTCCTTTTACATGAATTGGTAATAAACCGTTATTCGTCCTTATTTCTACCCCAAGAAGACTCAAAGAATTCTCCAAGGTTAACATAGGTCGATTTTTAAGAGAACCTTCTCCAGTTAGTGTAATATCTTCTGAAAACAATGAAGCAATTGGAGTTAACATTCGAATTCCAAGTCCAGATTCCCCAACATTTAATTCAGTTTTTCTTAATTTACCTCCTGGTGAAATCCATATTTCTGTTTTTTTTCTCGTAATAGTTGCTCCTAAATTAACTGCAATTTCTAATACTGCCTCTACATCATCACAAAAACAAGAATTTGTAATATGAGTGTCCCCATCAGCCAATAAAGCAATAGCAATAGCCCTCTGCATATAACTTTTTGATGAAGGACATTTTAGTATTCCCTGATACAACTTATTATTTTCTAATTTCTTCATTTATTTTACAAATTGTATTAAAGATTTTATTTTCCTGTTAAAGCTATTATAATTTTTAATCTCAATCATGATATATCTATTTAGCTGTTTAAGATAAGTTCTTGCTTGTTAATAGATTCTTGATGAATGGATTTAAAAATAGATTTCACAAATTCATCACTAAGATCTAAACTACGACCTTTAATAAATCTTGATTGCAAAATTTCATTCCACCGATTAGTCTGTAGAATAGTCATCTGATTCTTTTTCTTGTAATTACCAATCTCTATAACACAAGACATTCTATCAGCAAGAATAGTAAGTAATTCTTTATCATGTTTATCTATTCTATGTCGTAAGTCTTCTAAATCACTTAAAGAAACATTATCTGGCTTTATTTTTCTTCTAACTAATTCTTTTAGTATTTTTTTGAGATGTTTTGGGGTTATTTGTTGATTAACATCACTCCATGCTTCTAATGGATTACAATGAGCTTCTATCATTAAACCATCCATATCTAAATCCATTGCTTTCTGAGAAATAGTAGTAATTAACTCTCTTGTCCCACCAATATGACTGGGGTCACATATTATTGGAAGTTGAGGGATTCGTCTTTTAAGTTCAATTGGTATTTGCCATTGAGGTATATTTCGGAACTTTGTAGTCCCATAACTTGAAAAGCCTCTATGTATAGCTGCAATCCTTGTAATACCTGATTGTTGAATTCTTTCAATTGCACCAATCCATAATTCTAAATCAGGATTGATTGGGTTTTTAACTAAAATAGGAATATCTATCCCTTTAAGTGAATCTGCAATTTCCTGAACAGAAAATGGATTCGCTGAAGTTCTAGCTCCTATCCACAAGATATCTATATCTGATTTTAAAGCCTCATATACATGCTGTTTATTTGCTACTTCAACAGCAATAAGCATTCCTGTTTCTTTTTTCACTTGTTTTAACCACTCTAAACTCTTACTTCCAACACCTTCAAATAAATTTGGGCGGGTTCTTGGCTTCCAAACTCCTGCTCTATAAATATTAATCCCTAACTCCTTTAATTGATGAGCTGTATTTAATACTTGTTCTTTTGTTTCTGCACTACAAGGGCCAGCAATTACAAAAGGATGATTTAATTTAAAATCATCTAACCAGTTGTTCATTTCTCTACTTTTTTTTATTTTCATGTTCTGTGTTTTTTAGTATTTCCTTAATTCTATTTGTATTATCTAAAATAGAATACAAATTAGACCAATTGTTATCATTAATAATTTCTTTTAAGTTATTTAAATTCAAAATATATTCTTCAATAGCAAAAACTAAATTCTTTTTATTCTGTAAAAAAATTGGAGTCCAAGTTTGTGGTGAGCTTTTTGCTAATCTTACTGTAGATTCAAATCCACTACCGGCTAAATCAAAAATATTTCTTTCATTTTTTTCTTTTTCAATCACAGTTTTTCCAAGCATAAA
>JABGXK010000153.1 GCA_018675825.1 Flavobacteriales bacterium
ATATCATTTTCTCTACACAATTTTACAAAATCAAAATATTTTTGATTATCAAAAAACATCTGCGTGACTATATAATCAGCACCATGTTCTATTTTTTTCTTTAAAAAATGAATATCAGAATCCATATTTGGAGCTTCAAAATGCTTTTCAGGATATCCAGCTACACCCATACAAAAGTTAGTTTTAGATGAGTTTTTAAGATTATTATCTAAATAAATACCTTTATTTAGTCCATCAACTTGATGAATAAGCTCTGAAGCATACTTATGCCCACCTTTTTCAGCAGCAAAGTAAGTTTCAGAATTTATAGGATCACCTCTTAGCACTAATAGATTATCAATACCTAAAAAATCTAAATCTATAAGTGCATTTTCAGTTTCTTCTTGATTAAAACCTCCACAAATTATATGAGGAACAGTATCTACACTATATTTATTCATAATAGCAGCACATATGCCTACTGTTCCAGGTCTTTTACGAACAGACTTTCTTTCAAGAAGTCCATCCTCTTTTTTATCATAAATATATTCTTCTCTATGATAGGTAACATCAATAAATGGAGGATTAAACTCTACTAAGGGATCAAGCGTATCATAAATTGATTGAATACTTGCTCCTTTTAAAGGAGGAAGAATTTCATAAGAGAATAATGTCTCTTTTGCTTTTTGTAAATGTTCAGTTACTTTCATATTTTATATGTTTGATCGAAGCCATTTTTCAACTTCATTATTTGACATTTTTTTTCTTTGGGCATAATCATTTATCTGATCATCTTGTATTTTTCCAACTGTAAAATATTTTGAAGATGGATGAGAAAAGTAATAACCACTCACACTAGAATTAGGTAACATTGCCATACTTTCTGTAAGTGATACGCCAATATTTTTTTCAGCATTTAACAGCTTAAAAATCTTTATTTTCTCTGTATGATCTGGACATGCAGTATATCCTGGAGCCGGCCTAATTCCATTGTATTTTTCATCTATAAGGTCATTATTCGAAAATTCTTCATCAGATGAATAACCCCATATTTCTTTTCTAATCTTTTCATGCATATACTCAGTTAACGCCTCAGCTAATCTATCAGCAATAGCTTTTAGAAGAATGATATTATAGTCATCATATTCCTTCTCAAAAATTGATAATTGCTTTTCAATACCTAAACCAGCTGTACAAACAAATGCGCCAATATAATCTTGTATCCCAGAACTCTCAGGAGCTATATAATCAGATAATGCTAAATTATTATTAGATTTTATTGATTGCTGTCTAAGTGTGCAAAATTTCTCTATAATCTCATTTTTTTTGTTCTTTAAAAGGATATCATCTCCTTCAGAATTTGCTTTCCAAACACCAATAACTGACTTTAATTTCAACCAATTTTCTTTAATAATTAAATCTAGCATACTATTAGCATCTTCAAATAACTGACTTGCCTGTTCTCCAAAATTTTCATCTGTTAATATTAAAGGAAATTTCTTTTTCATTTCCCAAGTATAAAAGAAGGGCGTCCAATCAATATAACTTCTTATCTCTTCAATAGGAATATTGTTAAAAACTTGAATTCCAATTTGATTTGGAGTTGGAATTATTTGATTTTCCCAATTAGTTATTAGATTATTTTTCCTAGCATCAGCTAATTTTAAATATTTTTTTTGAGATTTTCGCTTTAGATAATTTGTCTTAAGACTATTATACTCACTATTAATTTCTAGATTAAACTGTTGATTGTTTTTTCCTAATAATTTATTTAATACTCCAACCGATTTAGATGCATCTAAGACATGAACAATAGTATTATTATTATAGTGTTCATTTACTTTTACAGCGGTATGGATCTTAGATGTTGTAGCACCACCAATAATAAGTGGAATGTTAAAATTATTTCTATCCATCTCTTTTGCAACATAAATCATCTCATCTAATGATGGAGTAATTAATCCACTAAGTCCAATTACATCGACTTTGTGTTTAGCTGCTTCAGATAATATCTTATCACACGAAACCATTACTCCTAAATCAATAATTTCATAATTATTACAGCCAAGAACAACACCAACAATATTTTTACCAATATCATGTACATCACCCTTTACTGTTGCAAGTAGTATTTTACCAGCACTACTAGATTTTCCTTGTCCTTTTTCGATATATGGGGTTAGAATTGCAACGGCTTTTTTCATTACCCGAGCACTTTTTACAACCTGGGGAAGAAACATTTTTCCAGATCCAAAAAGATCTCCAACTACACCCATACCATCCATTAAAGGCCCCTCAATAACATCAATAGGTTTATCAAGTTTTTTTCTAGCCTCTTCAACATCTTGCTCTATAAAAGAAACTATTCCTTTAACTAAAGAATGTGACAGCCTCGATTCAACA
>JABGXK010000154.1 GCA_018675825.1 Flavobacteriales bacterium
AGCCCCTTCAGCTGTTGTTGCTGCGTATGGGCACATAGGACAATTTGCATTACATCTATTAATAGTCTGTAATTGCAAAAAAATAGGGAAATCATGATTTTTTTTATAACGCTTCCATATTCTAAAAAACTTCTTAAAATGACGGATCTGTGAAATCCTGGCAGAAACTATATTTCTTAAAGATTTAAAATTAAAAATGGATGGAATTATATTTATGTTGTTTTTCATAATTATATACAAATAAAAGTAAATACTTTTATTAAACTATGCATAACATTTATTATGTAAAGCATAGTAATATATTTTTAGATAAATATATTTGATGAAAATTAGAATATACTAGCATGCATATAAAATTAATCTCTCCTGGAAGTATAATGTATAGAAAGGAAGGGGGTATTTTTCCTAGACTGCTAAGATATGCCCCATTAACTCTTTCAACTCTTGCAGCATTAGTACCTAAAGAACTTAATGCAAAAATTACTTTACATGATGAAATAGCAAAGAAAATAGATTATAATGACAGGCCTGATATAGTTGCTATTAGTGCGATAACTGGAACAGCAAATAGAGCGTATGCAATAGCTGATTATTATAGAAGAAATGGAGTTACAGTGGTAATTGGTGGTGTACATGCATCATTACTACCATAAGAAGCTAAGAAACATGCTGATGCTATAATTACTGGAATGGCATTTGATTCATGGCCGAAATTACTTAGAGATTTTAAAATGGGAATAATGCAAGAACATTATGATCAAGCAAACGATATGAACTTTTCAAAGCTCCCAATGCCAAGAAGAGATCTACTACCAAAACTATCATATATTTCTAAAAATAGTATTCAAGCAACATTTGGGTGTCCATACAAGTGTGATTTTTGTGCAGTTATTAGTACACAAAAAAAATATTTACGAAGACCAATAGAAGATGTTATTAAAGAGCTTTCTGAGATGAATAGCAGATTTGTTACATTCATTGATCCAAGTCCAATGGAAGATAAAAAATATATTAAACAATTAATGAGGGAAATGATTCCATTAAAAAAGATTTGGGGAGGCTTAGCTACTGTAAAGATAGGTGATGATGAAGAGCTTCTAGATTTAGCTGCTCAGAGTGGATGTAAAGGCTTATTAATAGGATTTGAGACTATTGATCAAGAAGCCTTAAACGAGGTTAATAAGGGATTTAGTGACGTAGAAAAATACAAAGAAGTTTGTAAAAAGCTTCACGATAGAGGGATTTCAATAAATGGAACATTCATATTTGGTATGGATTCACATAAAAAAGATATATTTAAAAAAACTGTTGATTTTGTTCAAGAGAATGCTATTGAACTGCCAAGATATGCAATTTACACTCCATTTCCTGGAACTGGAGCTTTCACAAAATTAAACAATGAAAATAGAATTTTAACTAAAAACTGGTCATTATATGATGTCCAACATGTTGTTTTTAAACCTAAACAGATGACAACAGATGAATTATTTGAAGGAAGTGTTTGGGCATGGGAGCAAACCTATATTATAAAAAACATAAAAAATAGAATAACAAAAGCAGGTACTAATATACCACTCTCTTTAGTTACTAATTTAGGATATAGGTATTATGGAAACCGACTAAGAAATTTTCCTAACCATACAATAATAGAACTTGAGAAACAGTGGAATTCAAAATTACTCTAAACAAATGAAACTAACATTAATACAACCAAGCGTTGGTAAGATAGCTAACAAACCATATATTAAATCATGGACAATGGAGCCATTAGCTTTAGCAACACTAGCAGGCTTAACTCCAAAAGAATTTGAAGTCGAATTAATTGATGAAAGAATTGATGAGCTACCAGAAATATACAATGCTGATATTGTAGGAATAACTATTGAAACTTATACTGCAAAGCGAGCATATGCTATTGCAAAAGAAATCCGTAATCAAGGAATAAAAGTCATTATGGGCGGTATACATACTAATTTAATGCCAGATGAAGTAATAAAACATTGTGACTGCATGTTAGTAGGTGGTGCTGAAGGTGGAATTTGGACACAAATACTTGAGGATTTTAAAAATAATAAACTACAAAAGAAATATGATTCGAATTCATATTTTACAAAGGAATTAGAGCATGTAACTCCACGAAGAGATTTATATGCAAATAAAGGATATTTACCTTTAGGACTTGTTGAAAGTGGAAGAGGGTGTCCTTTTACTTGTGAATTTTGTGCTATTACTTCTGCTCATAAAGGAAAATACAGATATAAATTAGTCGATAAAATAATAGAAGACATAGAAAACATACCTCAAAAAATGCTCTATTTTGCTGATGATAACTTTGTCTCAAAGTTCTCAAGAACAAAAGAACTCTGTGATGCTATGGCACCATTAAATAAAAAATGGTTCAGTCATGGGACAATAAATATGGCAAATCAAAGAGATCTTCTTAAAAAACTTCAGAAAAGTGGATGTTCAAACCTACTAATTGGATTTGAATCTCTTAATGAACAGACATTAAAGAGTATGGGGAAAAGCTGGGCAGTAGTAAAAAGAGGTTATACAGAATCAATTAAGATTTTAAGAGATTATGGAATATCAATTTATGGAACATTTGTTTTTGGTTATGATGAAGATAGACCTGAAGATGTAGAAAAGACATTAGATTTTGCAATAGAGCAAAAGCTTTGTCTAGCCGCTTTTAATCATTTAGTTCCATATCCAGGAACTCCTTTATATAGCAGATTTGAAAAAGAAGGAAGACTAATTGATAAAGAATGGTGGCTAAAAGATGGATATAATTTTGGAGAAGTATCATTCAGACCAAAAAACTTCACACCTCAAGAACTATCACAAAAATGCTATGATGCTAGAATGAAATTTTATAATTTCTCCAATATTCTCAAAAGAGTAGAATTTAGTGCTAACTGTAGAGATCCATTTAGAGATCCATTTCAAGCATTATCATTTGTAAGCGCAAACTTTGTATCTCAGAAAGGCATTAAACAAAGACAGAATTGGCCTATTGGAAATATAATTGATAAGTATGGAAAAATACTCAATTGAAATTGCTAAAAAATCAGATGATACTGATTTAAGAGAAGTATTAAGAAGAACTCAAATGAAAGGAGATATTTCTCTTTCATTTGAAACAAATCCTTCATTTTTCAAGTCAATCTCTATATTAGGAGAAAAACAAACAGTTTTATCAATTAGAGAACTTAAAAAAAATCAAATAATAGGATTCTTAATAAGATCTACTAAAAATGTATTTATTAATGGAAAAATTCAAAAAGTTGGATACTTAAGTTCTATAAGATTACTAGAGGAACATAGAGGAGGAAGGCTCTTAATTCAAGGAAATAAAGAACTTAAAAAATTACTAGAAAAATCAAAAGAAGAGATAAATTTTACAACTATCATAGAAGATAATATATATGCTAGAAAAGTAATTGCTAAATCAAGAGCAGGACTACCTAATTATATGCCAATTGGAATAAATAGAACATTTGCTATAAAACCAATCAAAAAATCAAGACATCAATCTTCTAAAAATATTAACATACAAAAGGGTATTGATGGGTTTTCTATTATGGAGATTGTTAAATTTATTAATTATCATGGTAGTAAAAAGAACTTCTTCCCTGTTTGCTCTAAAAAATTGTTTCAAGAAAATATACTTGAAGATTTCTATGCAAAAGATTTATATATAGCATACAAAAACAAAAAGATTCTTGGAGTAATAGGAACATGGGATCAAACAAAATTTAAACAAACAATAGTTAAGGAATTATCTATAAAATACAAAGTACTAAGAATAATAAATAACTATATACTTACTCATATAATTAATACTCCTATTATATCAAATGTTAATGAAAAAATTAATGCGTTATACCTAAATTTTATCGCTATTAAAAACAATGATACTAATATCTTTTCTAGCCTAATAGATAATATCTCAATTCAGAATGCTGAAAAGTCCTATAATTATTTATTAATTGGAATTGATAAAAATGATCCTCTTTGCAAAAGCATGAGTAAATTTAGATCCTTTACATATAATGCCATTATATATATAGTAGATTACTCAAATATTAATATTAAAAGTAATCAATTAAATTATTTAGAAGTATCAAGATTATAGAGATGAAAAGAGAATTAAAATATAAATTATTGTCTATTGATAAAATCAATAATGATCACATTAAGAGAATGTTTATTTTAATGCAGGAAAATTATGATTATATTAATAAGGATAATTTTAACAATGACCTATTAAACAAAGACTACATAGGATTATTAATTGATAATAAAAATATAATTCAAGGATTTACAACATATTTAATTAATCCAAAAAAATACTTCCACAAAAAATATAATATTTTATTTTCTGGTGACACTGTTATATCTGAAGACTTTGTTGGAACACAAGCACTAGCAATAGGATGGTGTGAGACAGTTGCTTTTTTTATTAGAAAATATCCAAAAAAGAAACTATTATGGTACTTAATGTCAAAAGGACATAGAACATATTTATATCTACCTTACTTCTTCAAAAAATATTATCCAGCAATAGATAAGAATATAAATAATAATCATTATAAAGAAATCATTAATGAATGTTCATCTCATATCTTTTGTGAAAATTGGAATCCAAAAAAAGGTATAGTTCAATTCAATGATAAAGTTGGACAAATCAAACAACAACACATAAAGAAACTTTACAGTAAAAAAAATAGATATATTGACTTTTTTCTAGAAAAAAATCCTGGCTTTAGCAATGGAGATGAACTTATATGTATGGCAGAAATAAGCTCTGAAAATCTGATGCGTTTACCAAAATTAATTTTTGAAAGATCTTTAAGGAATCAACAACATTTAGATAATTATGAAAGCTAGTCTAGCATATTATATTTGGCTAAATAGTCTTAAAAAGTATGATGATGAATTTGCAAATTGTATAAATGATCCACATCATGAACAAGAAAAAATATTAAAAAAATACTTAAAAAATAATTCCAATACATACTATGGAGAAAAATATAATTTTTCTAAAATAGATTCAATAGAAAAGTTTCAAAAGCAAGTACCAATAATTAATTACTCAGATATAAAAAACTTAATAGATAAGATTTGTAATGGAGAAAAAAAAGTTATTAGTAATGATAAAATATTATTTTTTGAAGAAACAACAGGTATGGATAAAATTTCAAAATTAATTCCATACAATAAAACACTAAAAAAAGAATTTTTATCAGCAATTGGACCTTGGATAAAAAGCCTATATCGTGATTATCCAAATATTTTTCAAGGGAAAAGCTACTGGTCGATATCGCCTCCAATGAAAGAAAAAAAACAAACAAACTCAGGATTAGAAATTGGGCTAAGCAACGATTCTGAGTATTTAAATCGGATTGGTCAAATTTTATCAAATCACCTAATATTAAGTATTGATGCAAATATAGAAGCAGAGAAATTTTATATAAACACATTAAAAATAATGTTAAAAGAAAAAGAAATGGGTTTTATATCTATTTATAGTCCATCTTTTCTAATTAAATTAGATGACATTTTAAGAAAGAATTGGGATAAAATAATTCCAAAATCATTAAAAATTAATAAAAATGCAAAATGGTCTGATATTTTCAAAAATGTTAAAGTAATTAGCTGCTGGCTAGATTCAAGTAGTTACCAATTTAAAAATGAAATAGAATCATTTATAGGACAAATAACAATTCAGCCAAAAGGTCTTCTTAGTACAGAAGGAATTGTATCGTTTCCATATAAAAAGAACTACGATCCAGTTTTAGCAATTAAATCTCATTTCTTCGAATTCGAATCACAAAAAGATGGCTCAATATATTTATGTGATAATTTACAAAAACATGAAAAATATGAAGTTATTATGTCTAGTGGCAATGGAATTATGAGATATAGAACTGATGATATTATTGAAGTATCTAATTTTATTGGTAAGACTCCAACTATTAAGTTTATAGGTAGAAAAAACAGATCCTCTGATATAGTTGGAGAAAAGGTTTCAGAGATATCTTGTGTAAAGATCCTAAAATCATTATCTAAACAATTCCAACTTATAAACTATAGAGGTTTTTTTTATATTAGCAAACTACATAAGATATATAATTACAACTTATTAATCTGTACAGATAATAAGAAAATTGACATTAAAAACATAAATCAATTTACTGAAAAAGAATTATGTAAAAATCCATATTATATTCAAGCAATTAATATGAAACAAATAAATAGTTTAGAAAGCAGAGTAATTACAAAGTTAGAATATGACAGAATAATTGATGAGTATTTTAACAATCTAAAAATTAAAAGTGGAGATAGAAAACCACCCGTTTTATTTGACTATATAACATCATCAAGACTATCTCTAAAATTATAACATGGAAATAGATATTAACAAAGAACTAGAAGAAGCAACTAAAAATTTTAAGAAAAATATCCCAAAAGAGTTATTAAAACTTACAAGTATCAATCTATTATTAAAAGATACAATAGTAGATTATCTAATAATAATCCTTAGTATTTTAATCTACCCTCACACTATAATTTGGATAAAGATCTTACTAATCATAATTATTGTTAGCCGACTACATTCACTGGGAGTAATAATACACGATCTAACACATCTTCCTATTAAGAAAAAGAATTACAAAGTTATTATAATTGAAGTTCTTGCTGCTTACCCAGTTGGGACAACAATAAATGCCATGAGATATCATCATCTAAGACATCACAAAGACAGTGGAATGGTAGAGGATCCATATTTTCATCATTTTCAAAACTTTAATAAAAACCATTTTATTATTAAAATATTACGAATTCTAGTTGGTTTTATTTTAATTCCTAGCTGGATATTAAGAAGTTTTATTGGGGGTTTCTGTCTATTAGATAAAAGATTAAGAATACTATACGCAAGAATATTTATGGAACATAAGGGTGAAATAAATAATAAAGATTTAGATGAGATAGAACAATGTTGCAAAGAAGATATTAAGCAAATAATATATTTATCTATTCTATTTTTTAGCATTATAAAAATAGCTGGATTAAGTTTATTCTTTCAACTATATATAATTCCTATACTATTAACAGGAATTGTATCTTATTATAGACTATTAAAAGAACATACATATACTAGAGTATACAACAGAGAATTAAACACAATTATAAAGACAACTAATGATCATAATACTAATAGTGTATTTAAATTCTTATTAGCACCAAGAAATATTGGATATCATGTAGCTCATCATCTTCATCCTCAAGTTGGATACAGAGGGTTAAAAAAGATAAGAAACTTCTATCTAAAATTCAATAAAGAAATTTATAATGGGTAATTGAAAATGAAAGATTAGAAAATTCTCAAATTATATTATTCTTCAATAAAGTTACCTTCATTCCACTCACCTTTGATTGTATCTTTATCTAAGGTAATAAACATACCTTCTCCATGCATTTTATCATACTCCCATCCTCCTTGGTATACATTACCAAGAAAAGAAGTATAAGTTCCTATACCATGCATCATATTATCTTTATTCTCACCTTCATATATATCTCCAGTAGAAGATGTATAAACTCCTACACCATTTCTAATACCATCTTTAAATTCTCCCTTATAGACAGTTCCATTAGCAAATAAAAAAGTTCCATTTCCATTAAAGGAACCTTCAATAAATTCACCAACATACTTATTACCATTAGTGTAAGAATAAGTTCCATTTCCATTTGGCCTATTATCTTTAACTTCTCCTATATATTCATCTCCATTAATATAAGTATAAGATCCTTGAATATTTTCTTTACCATCAATAAATTCTCCAATATATATATCACCATTAGCATATATATATGTGCCTAATCCTGAATATCCATCCAATCTCATTTTTTCACTTATTTCTTTATTAATATTATCTTGACAAGAGAAAAATATTGATAAATAGAGTAAAATAAAAATATATTTCTTCATTAATATAAAATAGTTAATTGTTTGCCATAATTACAATGAAGAAAAGCAACCATATTACAAATAAAGAAATACCGATTTTAGCACAAATTCTCCCAGCTCTAAGATTTCCAGCATCTGAATATCTTTCTGGATCCTCTTTTAAAAGTTGATTGTCTTTTGAAGAAACCGCAAGAGTAACTATTCCCATTATCAGACCTGTAACACCATAACAAAGTCCTCCTAAAATAGATAAAATTCCACATATTAAAGCTGCAGTTGCAGTTGATAATTGTTTTCTTTTTATTTGATTTTTCCAGGAACCTACTAAAGAACAACCACAACCCATACAAACAACAGCCTCATTATGAACCTTATTGCCACATTTCTCGCAAATTTTAGTTTCTATATCAGTATCTTCACTGACTTCTTGATCCTCATCCTTAGCTTCTTGAGGTTCTTCTTTCTTAGTTAAATTTAAAGAAATTTGCTTATATGCTTCACGTAATTTCTCTTGTTCTGTCGTAAAAAAATCTTTTAAATCTGCTGATTGTTTATTGGGATCAAATTCAATTAATAATTTATTAAACCTTATTGTGACTTCTTCTAAAGTTGATTCTTCATTTACACCTAATATTTTATAGTATTCTTGCATAATAAATTAATTGAAAATTTTCAAAGTAAATTTACGTAAAATAATAAGAAAGCTATTAGTAAAAATTAAAAATATAAACCATATATAACAGATCTAAACATAATAAATTATTATTTTTTTTTAATTAGCTAGACTACTTATTCTAATACGATATTCTTCTCAACAGTTCCATCATCATAGATAAAAAGGAGATATTTATTTAGAATTTCTTTTGTTTCTCTGCCAAATATATCAGTCATTTTTAAAAGTTTCTTTTCAGACCCTGTATTAAACGAAGATATATTAACACTAGTATTATTACATAAAATATTTGTGGTATAAGAAGAAGATGTGTTAGGGATAAGAGTTAAAATAGGGCAATAACAACTATCATCTAATAAAAAATTTTGTAACCAAGAAATTACTCTTACACCAACCTCTCCATTACCTGCATTAGGACCACTAAAAATATCATGCGAACCTAAAGCAACTTCATATTTAAGCTTCATAGTTGTATTTGGCAATAAATTATAATGGACATCTGCATGAATGAATGGTGGAGCAATAAGATCTAATTCACCGCTAATAATAATTACTGGGACACTATGATTTAAATCTGAAGAAGTTGGATTTTCTAACCATGGATATAAAGAAATAATAGCTTTAACATTAGGGTCTATATCCGGTACTAACATTGCTCCTCCACCTCCTTTTGAAAACCCACCAACAGCAATAGATAATGTGTCTATAGAGCCATATAAAGGAGATCCTATTCTTTCATTCTCTGCCTTTAAGGAGACTATTGCATCTAATAATGCATCTCTTCTTTGAATATGAGTATCAGTTAGTGCATTGGTACCAATTGTCATAGTAATTATACCATGGGATGCAAAAAAAACACCCCAATTTTGAATGGTAAATTCTGAATTCATAAATCCAGGAACCATAACAATACTAGGAAAATTACCTATATGATCAGGGTAGAATATAGTCCCTCCATTATAACCAGGACCATTACGTATACCTAAACTCTCATCAATAGTATTAACTATAAATGGTCCTGGATTAGTAATAGATTCTAATAATAATGAATCACAAGCTTGTCCAAAGCTAATAAGAGGCAATAAAAATAATACGAATAGAGACTTTTTACTTATCAATGATAATTTTATTTATAAGTTTTTTTGCTCAATTAATTGACCAGTTTGATCATAAGTTTTCCATAAACCAACACCCTTATTGTTTTTAATCGTACCTATAGATTTTAATTGGCCATTTTCATAATACGATTTACACAAACCATCATCCATTCCATTTTTCATACCTCCCTCAAAACTTAATTTCCCATTTTTATAATACAATTTAACATAACCATCTCCTTCTTCTATAATGTTAACTTCTCTTTGTATTTTTCCATCCTCATAATAATACTTCCATAATCCAACTATTTTACTATCTAATAATTTACCTTCAGCTCGCAATTGACCATTTTTCCAATATTCTTTCCATAATCCTTGTTGTAGTCCTTTAGTATCATAATTTCCCTGAAATTGCAATTCTCCACTGTTTGGGTAATAAAAGTCCTGTATTTTATCCCATGCCATTTCCTTTTCTTCAATCAAATTAACTTCATTTATTAACTGTTCTTGTTCTGAATTTTTTGTTGAATTACAACAAAAAATTAGAGGTAAGAAAAGTAATAGTAAAATTATTTTTTTCATATTTCTTTAATTTTAGATATAATAAAACCAAACTTAACAAATTATAAAATAAAAATACTTTATTAGAATTAGTATTATGAAAAACATTAAAATAATTTGGATTAAGTTATCTTCATTATATAGTTATGAGCTGTAATATATTTATATTCTCCTCTAAGTATTATTATCAGCTATCTGAAAATACATTAAATTTGTAGCAATTAATAGATAACTTATGAAATTTGAAGACTTTAATTTACATATTTCCTTAATAAAATCAATTAATGAATTAAAGTACACCTCTCCTACATCTATTCAGGAGAAAGCAATTCCTATAATTCTAAAAAAGAATGATGTACTCGGTAGTGCACAAACAGGCACAGGTAAAACAGCTGCATTTGCTCTGCCAATTTTACATCATCTAATAAATGAAAGAAATAATAAAGATCAAAAAATAATAAGAACTTTAGTTATTACACCTACAAGAGAACTTGCAATACAAATTGCTGAAAACTTTACAAGCTATTCAAAATATAATAATATTACAAATACTGTCATTTTTGGTGGTGTAAAGCAAGGGATACAAACCGATGCTCTAAAAAGTGGTGTAGATATATTGGTAGCCACTCCGGGAAGATTGTTAGATTTAATGGGACAGGGATATATTTCATTAAAAAATATTGGTTATTTTGTTTTAGATGAAGCAGATAGAATGCTAGATATGGGATTCATCAATGATATTAAGAAGGTATTAGATAAGTTGCCAAAAAAAAGACAATCTTTATTTTTCTCAGCAACCATGCCAAAGAATATTATAGGTTTTTCTAATAAAATCTTGCAAAATCCTCAGAAAGTAATCGCTCATAAAACTTCTACTACAGCTGACACCATAAATCAATTTATTTACTTTACAAATAAGAGCGATAAGAAAGAATTACTATTACATATCTTAAAGAATAAAAATATTAATCAGATTCTAATATTTTCTAGAACAAAACATGGCGCTGATAGAATAGTTCGTAACTTAAAAAAGAAGAATGTTGATGCAGCAGCAATTCATGGCGATAAATCACAAAACCAAAGACAAAAAATATTAAATGACTTTAAAATCAATAAATTAAAAGCATTAGTAGCAACAGATATCGCAGCTAGGGGGATTGACATTGAAAAATTAAATTATGTTCTTAATTATGATATTCCTAATGAAGCCGAAACATATGTTCACAGAATAGGAAGATGTGGTAGAGCAGGAAATAAAGGAATTGCAATCTCAATTTGTGAACCCGAAGAAAACACATACGTTAAAGAAATTGAGAAACTAATAAATAAAAAAATAAAATTAGCTGCAAATAATCCTTTTCTGCAAACTGATAGACCAATGAACACACAACAGAAAAAAGATTTTGAGAAAGAAAAAAACAGAAAAAAACAAGAATACTTTAATAATAGAAAAAGAAGAAAAAAAAGATGATTGAATTCCTACAAAACAATATGATGAAATGTTTCTGGGTAGAAACCTTTAATATTGAATGTTTTGGATGTGGTTTTCAAAGGTCAATAATCTTTTTATTACAAGGAGACCTAAAAAATTCTTTAATAACATATCCCGCATTAATACCAATAATAATATTAATATTATATCTAATCCTACACTTAATATTCAAATTTAAGAACGGTCACAAATGGTTAGTATTAATTTTTATAATTTCTGTGTCAATAATGATAATTAATTTTCTAATCAAAATATTTTAATTTCTATTAAATAGAAAAAAATTAATTTATCTACCAATTAAGTTTATTTTACTATTATTTGTATCTTTAGCAAAAAAATAAATTATATGGAAAATCAATTACAACAAAAATTACCAAATGCAGTAGCAACATTAATATTAGGAATCTTATCTATTTTAGGAAGCTGCTGTTATGGTATTCCAGGTCTTATATTGGCAATTATTGCTCTTATAATCTCTGCAAATTCAAATAAACTTTTAAAAGCAAATCCTGAAGGCTATTCAGATGCTGGAAATCATAAAGCAGGAAGAATTTGTGCTTTTATTGGTTTAGGAATATCAGCATTATATTTTGTGTTCTTTATTGTCTATGTGGTTATCCTAGGAGCTGCAATGTCAGACATCTATAATTTTTAAATATAGATAGCACTAAATTAAGAAGTTATTATTTAAAATTCATACTTAATCTCTTATAGATTAAGTATGAATTTTATATTAATTTAGTATTCGAGTTAATTAATTTGATAATAAAATAGATGTCTGAAGAACTAAAAAATCCAGAGCAAAATAATAATAATCAAACAATTAATATTCAAGCAGAGAATAAATCTAATGGAATGGGAGTAGCAGGATTTATTCTTGCTTTACTTGGATTATTTTTAGGATGGATACCTTTTGTTGGTTGGATTATAGGTTTCTTAGGCTTATTATTTTCTTTTATTGGTGTATTTAAATCTCCTAAAGGATTAGCAATTGCAGGTTTAATTATTTCTATAATATCATTATTTTTTCTAATCTTTTTTTATGGAGTTTTAATTGCTGCTAGTTAAAGTTTCTAAAAATTAGAGTTAGATTTAGAAAATCTCAGAAATAATAATTTAAAATAAGTCAATAAAATTAAGACTTAGTCTATAATTATTTTCTGCTCTACTTTTCCATCACTATATATATAAAACAAGGGACAATTATTCATTTGATTTGTTTCCCTTACTAAAATATCAAAAACTTATTTCATACATGAAAAAAAGGAAAACAACAGTTATTAAGGCATTTAAAGAATTTATTTGGCCTAGAAAAAGAATTATAGCAGTTGGCTTGATACTTATTGTAATTAGCAGGTTATCAAGCTTAGTTCTTCCTTTAAAAAGTAAAGAATTATTAGATGATATTATTCCAAATAAAGATTTTGACGGTTTAGTTTCTATGATATTAATTGTTATAGCAGCAATCTTAATTCAAGCTTTATCATCCTTTGCATTAACACGATTATTAAGTGTTGAAGCACAATTATTAATTTCTAAATTAAGAGCCAAAGTTCAAAAAAAAGTACTCTCATTACCTATTTCATATTTTGACAATAATAAATCTGGCTCTTTAGTTTCAAGAATAATGCGAGATGTTGAGGGTGTTCGAAATCTAGTTGGAACAGGACTAGTTCAATTATTTGGAGGAACAGTAACTGCGATTATTTCTTTTTTTCTATTACTTGATATAAGCGTTAAAATGACCTTATTAGTTCTTGCACCAATCTTGCTATTTGCTATTATTGCACTTAAAGCTTTTAAATATATTCGCCCCATATTTAGAAAAAGAGGTGTGATAAATGCTGAGGTTACTGGAAGATTAACAGAAACAATGAATGGTGTACGTGTTATTAAAGGATTTAATGCTGAAGAACAAGAAAATATAGGTTTTGAAAAGGGAGTAGATCGTTTATTTCAAAATGTTAAGAAAAGTTTAACAGCAACAGCTATTATTACTAGCTCATCTGCATTTCTTTTAGGTTTAGCATCAGTAGGGATTATGGGAATGGGAGGTGTTATGATAATTGAAGGGACTCTAACCACAGGTGATTTCTTATCATTTACATTATTACTTGGTTTCATGATTGCTCCTATAGTTCAGATGAGTAATATTGGAAGTCAACTTACTGAGGCCTTTGCTGGATTAGATCGAACAGAAGAACTCATGAATATAGAATCTGAGGCTAATGATAATCTAAGAACCATTGAATTAAATAAAATTATTGGTGATGTAGAATTTAAAGATGTTTCCTTTTCTTATGAAAAAGGAAAAGAAGTAGTTCATAATATAAGTTTTAGAGCAAAAAGAGGAACTGTAACTGCTTTAGTAGGTTCCTCAGGATCTGGAAAATCAACTATTGCATCTTTAGTAGCTAGTTTTATTAATCCTGATTCAGGTATTGTGTTTATTGACAATCATGATATTACCCAAGTTAGCTTACATTCATTTAGAAGCCAGTTAGGAGTTGTTCTGCAAGATGATTTTTTATTTGAAGGAACAATAAGAGAAAATATCATGTTTCCAAGACCCAATGCAAATAACGATCAAGTTTTAAAAGCTGTATCTGCAGCTTATGTAGATGAGTTTACTGATCGTTTTTCTGATGGTTTAGATACTATAATAGGTGAAAGAGGAGTTAAACTCTCAGGTGGTCAAAGACAAAGAATTACAATTGCTAGAGCTATTTTAGCTGATCCAAAAGTATTAATATTAGATGAAGCAACTTCTAATTTAGATACCGAAAGTGAATCTCTAATACAAAAAAGTTTGGCCGAGCTGATGAAAGGTAGAACAACATTTGTTATTGCTCACCGCTTAAGTACTATTAAAAAAGCAAACCAAATATTAGTTATAGAACATGGTAAAATTGCTGAAAAGGGAACGCATGATAAATTAATAAAGACTAAAGGAAGGTATTTTGACCTATTTACTTACCAGAGTAAAATATAAAGCTAGAAAACTATTGAGTTTTTTACTATAAAATACTACTGATTTCTCTATAAGCTAAATCAAATAATTAATAAATTTAAGAGTTAAAAATCAAGTCACATTTTGCAGCAATAATAAAATCATTTTCATGCAATCCATTTATTTTATGAGTAAATAATATAATAATAACTTCTTTAAAATTTATATGTATGAAAGGGTGATGAGATTCTTGTTCAGCTAAATCAGCAATTCTATTACTAAATATAATTGCATCATTATATTTACTAAAGAAATATGATTTTTTTATCTTTTTCTTTTTAAATACTTCCCATCCTTTATCTAATTGAATTAAAAGTTTTCTTATTTCATTACTTTTTAGTGGAGGAAATCCACCTTGACAAGGGATACATTTTTTTTCAGCTATCATATCTATAAGAGATTAATTATTTTTTACATTTTTTATGAAACATAAACCAAAATAATCTTCTTTGCTCACAAAATTCAATTATTTCTAAAATATTTTATTCATATATCAAATTAAAAAAAAGAGGCCTTATTTTATTAAGGCCTCTCCAAAACTATCTAATAATTTACTTACTGTAAAATAATTTTTTTATTAATTATACCATTGTTATCTGATATTTCTAAGAAATATACTCCTCTAGATTTATTTCCTATACTAACCTTTTTCGTGTATTCTCCAACAAACTGCTCAAGAGATTCTATATAAACAACCTCCCCTA
>JABGXK010000155.1 GCA_018675825.1 Flavobacteriales bacterium
ACTCTTCTAGAGATGTTCAAATAGCTTTTGCAAACGAACTCTCTTTAATATGCGACAAAGCAGATATTAATGTATGGGAGTTAATTAATCTTGCAAATAAACATCCAAGAGTTAATATTCTACAGCCTGGATGTGGAGTTGGCGGTCACTGTATAGCAGTAGATCCTTATTTTATTGTTTCAGATTTCCCACATGAATCAAAGATGATTGCTACTGCTAGAAAAGTAAATAATTTAAAACCTGAATGGTGTATTGAAAAAATTAAAAATGCTCAATTAGAATTTGAGTTAAAAAATAAAATTAAGCCCAAAACTGCTGTTCTAGGCTTAGCATTCAAGCCAAATATTGATGATTTAAGAGAGTCCCCTGCCTTATATGTTGCTAAAGAAATTTATAAAAGCTCTCAAAAATGCATGATTGTTGAGCCTAATAATTCTGTCCATGATTTTTTTGATTTAACAAATTTAAAGCAGGCGGTTACGTTATGTGATATAATAGTTATTCTTGTTAAGCATGATGAGTTTAAATCTTTAGTATTTAATGAAAATCAGCTTCTTATTGATTTTTGTGGCGTTTAAGTTGTTAACATATTTTTATAATAATTTTTTCTAATCTAAGTATAATTATGCAACATAAATCACATATTTATGACAATATTATGAAAAAGAAGATTTTAGTTACTGGAGGGGCTGGGTATATTGGTTCACATACTGTAGTTGAGTTGTTCCTTTCTGGCTATCAACCTATAATAGTTGATAATATGTGTAACACATCAGAAAGAAATATAATCGGAATTAATAATCTTCTAAAAACAACCATCCCATTTCATAATATAGACTGTACTGATTTAGATCAGATGAATATTTTCTTTGAAAACCATAAAGATATACATGCTGTTATTCATTTTGCCGCTTATAAATCTGTTGGAGAATCTATTGAAAATCCAGAAAAATATTATAAAAATAATATTGGTTCCACTGAAGTATTATTAAAATGTTTAGAAAAAAATAAACTTAAAAATTTAATTTTTTCATCATCATGTACTGTGTATGGAATGCCTGATAAACTTCCAGTTAATGAAGATTCTCCGTTTAAAAGAGCAGAATCTCCATATGGAGAGACAAAGCAGAAGTGTGAAGATTTAATAAGAGAAAATACTTGTAATAGTGTGTCTTTAAGATATTTTAATCCTATTGGCTCTCATGATTCAGGCCTAATAGGGGATTGTTCTTCTGATAACGCAAGTAATTTAGTTCCAATAGTTGCTGAAGTTGCTTTTGGAATACGAGAAAGATTAATTGTTAATGGTAATGATTATGATACTCATGATGGAACTTGTATTAGAGATTATATTCATGTCCAAGATTTGGCGTTAGCTCATGTTAGAGCTTTAGATTATTTGCTAGAAAAAGAAGGTAAATATATTTTTAATGTTGGAACAGGTAATGGGTTAAGCGTTTTAGATATTGTAAATACTTTCGAACAAGTAAACAATTTAAAAGTTAATTATGTAATTGGCCCTAGAAGAGAAGGCGATATTGAAAAAATTTATTCTGAAGGGAGTCTTATAAAAAATATTCTTGGATGGGAAGCAATGAGATCAACAAAGGATGCTTTAATTTCTGCTTGGAAATGGAAAAATTCTAAGATGTTATAACTATGAAACAAAATAATAATAATGATTGGTTTGTTTTATATACTAAAGCAAGACAAGAACTAAAAGTTTTAGAACGTTTAACTCAATTAGGTATTGTGGCATATACTCCCACTAAAATTGAGGTTCGAAAATGGTCTGATCGAAAAAATAAAATTCAAACTTGTTTGTTACCCTCTATGGTATTAGTATGTTTGCATGAGTCGGAAATGAATCAGGTATTTGAAGTTCCGGGAGTTAGGAGATATTTGTTTGTTCATGGTGAGCGAGCTAGAGTAAAAAATGATGAGGTACTAGCAATGAAACACTATATAGAAAACACTTATCAGTTGTTAGATAAAAAAGAATATTTAGTAGGGAGTAAGATAAAAATACCTTTACTAGATCAAGAAGCGGAGGTAATTTCTGTTAAAGGAAAGCGTTGTATAGCCCAATTAGAATTACTGGTAGCTGTTGTATCATTTCAATTGAACTAATCAATTGAATTTTTTTTATTAGTAAAAATTATTACTGTGGGTAGTATTAGCGAAGCTGTGAAAAAAAAGAATATTTTTGCTCTAAAAAATAGAACAAAAAAGAAACCAAACTAAGGCGGTAAACTACTAATTAAAAAATAACAATGCAAAAGAAAAAGAAAGCGCTTATTACAGGTATAACAGGCCAAGATGGATCTTATTTAGCTGAATTATTATTAGAAAAAGGGTATGAGGTTCATCGAATTATTAGAAGATCTTCTGTATTCACTACTAAGAGAATTAATCATATTACTGAAGGAGAAAATTTTTTTCTACACCACGGAGATTTAGCTGATTCAAGTAACTTGGGTCGATTAATTAGAACTATTAATCCAGATGAAATATATAATTTAGCAGCTCAATCTCATGTAGGAGTTTCATTTGAGGTTCCTGAATATACAGCGGATGTTAGTGGTATTGGTGCAATACGTTTGTTAGATGCTATCATGTCGTTCAATCCAAAAATAAAATTTTATCAAGCTTCTACTTCCGAACTATATGGGAAAGTCAGAGAAGTTCCTCAAAATGAGGAAACTCCATTTTATCCACGCTCGCCCTATGCTGTTGCAAAAATGTATGCTTATTGGATAACAAAAAATTATAGAGAGGCATATAACTTATTTGCAGTTAACGGAATCCTTTTTAATCATGAATCTCCGCGAAGAGGAGAAACATTTGTAACCAAAAAAATAACACAAGCAGTAGCTCAAATAAAAAAAGGACAAAAAGAAATAATTTCCCTTGGGAATCTTAATTCAAAGCGGGATTGGGGATACGCAAAAGAGTATGTAGAAATGATGTGGCTTATGTTACAGCAAGAAAAACCAAATGATTTTGTAGCCGCAACAAATAAAACATATACAATAAAATATTTTGTTGAACTTGCTTTTAGTGAAATTGGCGTTGAGATTGAATGGAGGGGTGAACACTCAGATGAAAAAGGTTATGATAAATCAACAGGAAAACTAAGGGTAGAAGTAAATCCAAAATACTTTAGACCGACAGAAGTTGATCTATTAATAGGTGACGCAACAAAGGCTAAGCAAATATTAGGTTGGGAATCAAAAACATCCATAGAGGAATTAGTTCACAAAATGGTTCAATACGACCTAAATAATGATGATTACGGAGGAATAGAAAATTAACCACTTTATAGCATAAATATGAGTAATATAAATCATTTTAAGTTTGAGAAATCAAAAAAAATAGATGGTGTTTATGTATTTACACCTTCCTTTGGTAAAGATAATAGAGGAATAATCTATACCTCCTTCTACGAAGATAATTTTAACGAATTTTTACCTAAAAATTTAAAATTTAAACATGATAAGTTTTCAAGTTCTAAGAAAAGTGTTTTAAGAGGTATACATGGAGATGTTAAGTCTTGGAAATTAATAACCTGTGTATATGGTGAAATTTATCAAGTTGTGGTAGATTGTAGGGAAGATTCCCCAACGTACAAACAATGGGAAGCATTTACAATTAACAGCAATTCACCACAAATGATATTGCTGCCTCCAAAAATGGGGAATTCTTTTTTTGTGAATAGTGAAACGGCTATTTATCATTATAAATTAGCCTATGAAGGAGAATACCTTGACGCTGAAGATCAATTTTCACTTAAATGGAATGATTCTTCCTTAGGAATAGAATGGCCAATAGAACATCCAATTTTATCGAATAGAGACAAATAAAAAACAAAAAACATGAGAAAAATAAATGATTCAAAAGGGAATTTACTGTGTATCGTCTACAAAGACGAAGATTGGGTAGAGGGATTAAACTTTATTACTGATAACAGTCTATCTATTCAAGTTGGTAGTTGGTGGTATCAAAACGGAAAAAAATTAGCAAAACATAAACATAATATTGTTTCAAGAGAAGCAAATATTACCCAAGAGATGGTTTATGTTAAATCAGGGTCTATGCTTGCTACTATATTTGATCAGGAAATGAATTTTATTGAAGAAGTAATTTTAAAAGAGGGCGACATGGCTATTATGGCATATGGAGGTCATGGATACAAGATTTTGGAAGATAATACTAAAATCATAGAAGCTAAAAATGGACCATTTGTTAGTGTAGAAATTGATAAAGTAAAATATGAATAAAATTCTCATAAATATAAAATCTAAATAAAATGAAATTAAATTTAGGATGTTGGCATAGAAATATTCCAGGCTTTATTAATATTGATTTATGTGATTTTCCGCATATTGACTATAAATCAAGTATTGATGACCTAAGTATGTTTAACGATGATACTGTAGACCTTATATACAGTAGTCATAGTTTCGAGTATTTTGATAGACAAAAAGCAATATCTGTTCTAAAAGAGTGGAGAAGAGTTTTGAAACCTGGTGGAACTTTACGTTTAGCAGTTCCTGATTTTGACAAACTAATACAAATTTTTCAGAAAACTGAAAAATTGGAAAATATACTAGGCCCCCTATTTGGCCGTATGGAAATTAATACTCCGGAGGGTCTCAAAATGTTATATCATAAAACTACTTATTCGTTTAATTCGTTGAAAAATGTTTTAGAAGAAAATGGATTCACAAGTGTTCACAGATATAATTGGAAAGATACTATTCATAATGATTTTGATGACCATTCCCAAGCATATTTTCCACATATGGACAAGAAAAACGGTGTTTTATTGAGTTTAAATATAGAAACTATAAAGTGCTAAAAAAACTTTTAAATATTAACTAATTAACTTTAAAAAATAACATTATGAGTTTTAAAGCAGTAACTGAATTAGAAAATAAACTTGCTGAATTTTTTGGATCTCCGTATGCAGTTGCCTTAGATGCATGTACGCACGGTATTGAATTATGTATTAGATATCAAAATATAAGTACAATTACTATTCCTAAAAGAACATATATATCTGTACCTTTTCTTGCTAATAAATTAAATATTAATTTGAAGTGGAAAGATGAAAATTGGAAAGATTTTTATAAAGTTAACGACCACGGTAAATCAATTTATGATGCAGCAGTTTTGTGGAAAAAAAATAGTTACATTCCTGGATCTTTTATGTGTTTAAGTTTTCAATTTCAAAAGCATTTATCATTAGGAAGAGGTGGTGTTATACTTTGTGATAATGAACAAGATGCAATTGCACTAAAGAAAATGACATATGATGGAAGAATTCCAGATATACCCTGGAGAGATCAAAATATTGAAACATTTGGTTTTCATTATTATATGACACCAGAAACTGCTCAGTTAGGATTAGACAAATTTGATGAAGCAACAAAAAGAATTCCTAAACAATGGATAATTACGGACTGGCCAGATTTAACAAAGATGTCTGTGTTCAATCATAAATAAAAAGTAAATGAACATATCTCAAATACAGTTATTGAGTTTTATTGTTAATTTGTTAAATTTAAAAAATTATATAATTGTTTAAATATTTATTAAAAAGTCTCTCAAAGGCATTATTTTTTTTTGGTAATAAAACTACTCTATCAATTAGTCAAGAGCGGACTAAAAATACAATGATTCATATTTTCTTTTCATTGTTTTTGAAAGCGTTAAACATTGCTATAAATTTTTTATTGGTTCCATTGACTATTGGCTTTGTTGGTTTAGAACAATACGGGATTTGGTTAGCAATTTCTTCAATTTTCACTTGGTTTTCGTTATTTGATTTAGGACTCGGTCATGGATTGAGAAATAAATTATGTGAGTCTTTAGCAAATGAAAATATCAAGTTATCTAAAATTTATGTAAGTACTACTTATGCATTAGTTTCATTTATATCTGTAGTTGTTTTTATAGTATTTTTATTTGTAAATGTGTTTGTAGATTGGTCTATCATATTAAACGTATCTAATGAATTCTCTAATGATTTGAGGTTTTTATTTATCATTCTTCTTAGTTTTTTTTCATTACAACTTGTTTTAAGGCTAATTACTACAATTTTATTTGCAAATCAAAAACCAAGTATTCCTCCTTTAATATATTTAACTGGAAATATAATCTCTTTAATACTTTTATTTATTGTAAAAGAAACAGCCAATGGGGATTTAATCACAATTTCATTAATAATGGGAGTACCTTTGTTTCTTGTTACGCTTTTATCTAATTTTTTCTTTTTTCAAAAAAAATATTTCAATATAAAGCCATCAATTAATTTCATTAAGAAAAAATATTTTACAAAAATCGGAAAATTAGGAGTAAATTTTTTTATTCTTCAGTTAGAAGTGATAATTATTTTTCAAATGACTAATTTTTTAATTATTAAATTTTTCTCAGCTGAGGAAGTTGTCATTTATAATTTAGCTTTTAAATATTTTAGTGTAATTCAAATTTTGTTTGCTATAATGATGAATGTATATTGGTCTGCAATAACTGAAGCTTTAGAAAAAAAGGATTTTGATTGGATTATAAGTACTGTTAGTAGAATGAAAAAAATATGGTTTTTTCTTTTATTTTTTGGGGTAGCAATGTTGTTTTTTGCAAATAAATTCTACCTGTTATGGGTGGGACCTAATATAAAGATTCCTTTTATTGTATCTTTAGCTTGTTATCTAAGCGCACTTATTTTATCTTGGAATAGTATTTATGAATATTTTTTAAATGGAGCTGGAAAAATTAGAGTAACTATTATAACGGCTACTATATCGTTAATTTTATACGCACCAATAGCGTATCTTTATGTAAACTTTTTTGAATTAGGAATTTCAGGTTTAATCTTCGCAATTTCTTCTGTTCAATTGATAAATGCGTTTATAACCCCTTTACAATATTCTAAAATAATAAAAAATGAAGCAACAGGTATCTGGAATAAATAATAAAAAACCGCTAATTAGTATAGTTACAGCTACTTATAACTGTGAAAGATATATTGATGAATGTCTTAAAAGTGTTGCCTCTCAGAAGTCTAATGATTTTTTAATAGAGCATATTGTTATTGATGGTTTATCAAGTGATAATACCGTTGAAATATTAAACAAACATAAAGATGTTAAGTGGGTTTCCGAATCGGATAAAGGTCAGAGTGATGGATTGAACAAAGGATTCCTTATGGCAAAAGGAGATTGGATTATGGTATTAGATGGTGATGATTACCTACTACCAGGCTCTCTTAAGTTATTTCATAAAGCAATTAAAAAAGAAAATGTTGATATAGTATATGGGCATATAAAGTTTGTCGATGAAAACTCTAAAATGATCAGAAAAGTTATTAGCACACCATATCATTTTGAATATATTGTTTATGGGTTAGCAATGCCGCCTTCATGTGGACTACTGATTAGAGCTGATTTTTTAAAATTGAACCTTTTTAACACTAACCATCATTATAATATGGATACCGAATGGTTTTTAAGATGTGGTGAATCGTTGAAATCAAAAGTAGTTATAGGTTTCACTACAGCATTTAGGTTTTGGGGTGAAAACAAAACGAGCCCTTTATTTTTTGGTAATGAGTTACCAAAAGAAATAAAACAAGAAAGATATATCTTGGATAAAACATATATGATACCTTACAAAAAGAGTGTTAGTAAGTTTGGAATTTTTAGATATGCTCATTATTGTTATTTTAAATTAAAATACTACCTAAGTAAGGTTATATTTTTTATAAGGCTTAGTAATATATAAGTTCAGTTTTTTAGATATTTATATTTGTATGTAAGAGAGAATTATAGTAGTTATTTTATATTTTAATTAGATTATTCATTAGATGCTTAGAAAAGTTCATATTTCAAATATTTTCGCCTTTTTCCTTTTTGCAGGAATGGTAACATTACCATTTCTGCCTCCTAATTTAACTATTTTTTTTTCAATTTGTTTTAGTTGTCTTATACTTTTTAATACACCAATACTCAAATTAAGTTTTATAAAATCATCAATGCTTCTTACTTTAATCTTTGCTATTGGTGTTTTTTCAGGGCTTTCATCTTTTTCCGATAATATATATTTTTATTTTAGAGATGCTAGTTATTTCATTCATCCATTAATATTATTATTTATTGGGCATTCTATAATTAATAAGAGTTTTGGTATTAAAAAATTATTGAAGCTTATTGTTAAAGCAGCTGTAGTTAATTCTGTCATAAA
Organism: Flavobacteriales bacterium; assembly: GCA_018675825.1. GTDB lineage: Bacteria > Bacteroidota > Bacteroidia > Flavobacteriales > BACL11. Next base: position 8,245 of record JABGXK010000155.1, read on the forward strand.
CTACAGTAGTTTTTTTGTGAATTTAGTGTCAAGTTTTCAATTTGATTTAAGTCAAAGGTACGAGTTTGATTTATTAAGTGGGTTTGCTGTAATTGGTTTTTTAATAATTTATTGCTCAAAAACTACAAGTTTTCATCTTTTTAAAGCAAGAGCAGAAATAATGCTGCTAATTTTTTTTTCGTTAGTTATAATACTATCATTTTCTAGAACTAATATGGGTATTTTATTAGTGTTATTTAGTATTCCAATTTTAAATAAATTTTTAAGTTTCAAAAAGCTATTTGTTCTTTTTGTTGGAATTATTACACTTGTTATTTTTGGAGGTTCTTTTTTAACAGTAGCAATACCAGAGTTTGAGGCAACTAATTTTATGGAGAAAGTATCCTATTCAGCAAGCGAAATTTTAGTAAGAAATTACGATACCGCTCAAGAAATAAATATTTTTTGGAGATCTCAGGAAGCATTTTTGGGTTTGACTAAATATTTAGAAGGAACTAACTTTCAATTAATTTTTGGTCAAGGATTTGGATCATATGCATCTGCTTCTGGAATTTTTAAATATAAACTACAAGTAATCCCTTATTTTCATAATGGGTTTATAACCATTTTATTAAAATCAGGAGCTATTGGTCTACTTATGTTTTTTGCTTTTTTATTTTCGTTAGTTAAACTTTCGTTTAACTCTTTAAAAACAGATAACAAGAAATCTAGCTATTATAGGCTAATGATACAAGGGGTTGTAGTAATACTTATTTTTCAAACATTATTTATTATGGGAATTTACTCACCTGATGTTTCCGTAATGCTTATGGTTTTAATTGGAGCGATTATAAAAGAAAGGAAAACGATTATTATAAATTATGATTAAACAGTCCCTTGTTACAATTTTTGAATTTAGAATTCATCTTATTTTAACTTAGATATGACTAAAACAGGAGGACCCTATAAATTTGATTCAATTTATTTTGAAGGATAAAAGCCATAATTTAGATTTTGTAGCAATTGATTATTGATAAATCTTGTAAAGGAAAATTAAGAGTATTAAATTTCAGTGTTATGAGTAGGAAGGTTGATTACAATAAAATCATTTGATGATTAAATTAGAGTATTTAATGATTTTATTATATTTAGTTCTTTAAATTCTTACAGAAAAGAGATTATATTAGTGCCATGTTTTGTTTATGCTTGTTTTTGCATATGTAGTAAATGGCCAGATTGTTTGGTTGTCAATTATCGTTCTTTATACAAATAAACATTTTCATTCATCTTTTAATAAAAAAAAACTATGGAAACTGATCTAATTGCATCAGATCTAATAAAACAATTTTTCAATCTGCTTAACACCAAAAGAATAAGATATGCAGTAATGCGTAATTACGAACTTCTGCCAGAAGCGAATGATTCAAAAGATATCGATGTTTTAGTAAGTCCAAATGCCATTACTAATGTTGTTGTATTATTAAAGGAAACTGCAGCAAATAATGGTTATCAATTAATTTGGAAAAATAAGTTAGATTACTTAGAAGGTTTTGTATTTGTGAAAATAGATAATGATAAAGTGTATTCAATAAAATTTGATATTTTTAATGGGTTCAAATGGCGCGGATGTAATTATTTAGATCACAATATTATTCTTGATAGCACTTTGGTTTATAATGGGTTTAATGTTCCACATAAAGCACACGAATCCATAATTATGATAATTTATTATGTGCTTTACGCAAAAAAGATTAAAAGAAAATATTTAGAGCCAATTTATAATAATGCAAATGATAATATAGAGGAATTTAAAAGAGTCAATTATGTATTATTTAAAAAAAACATAGCCGACAACATAATTAAGTTAGTTCAAGAAAACAAGATAGAGTATTTAGTTACTCTAAGGAGAAGACTTATAGTTGAAATCCTAAAAAAGAATTTTCGAAATGAATCTATCTTAAAAAATTTCTTTAAACATATAAAAGTTGAGTTTTATGACAGAAGACGATTAGGGACTATGCTAGCTTTTTCTGGGCCAGATGGTGCTGGTAAAAGTACTATAATTGATGTTGTGATGGAGTTGTTCTTTTCACTTGGTATTACAAAGAGTACTGTACCTCATCATTTCCTTACATCTAATATCCCTTCACTTCATAAACTACCTGGAGCGCCAACAAAATATGCGAAGCAAGATTACACAAAACCCTACCAGACTGAACCTACAGGTTTATTAAGTTCAATTATTAGGACGGTCTATTATTATATGGCATTCCTTATTGATCGTGTTTTTTTTATTAGTAAAGAGATGCGATCAAATCAGATAGTTGTCTTCGACAGATATTATACTGATATGATAACAGATCCTTCTCGAATTAGGATAAGTTTTAAAAAAACAACTATTCAAAGAATTTTTAAAACTCTGCCTTCTCCCAACTTCACTTTTGTTGTTGTTGCTAATAAAGAACTTATTTTAAATCGAAAAGATGAATTGTCTGAAGAAAAATTGATTGAGTTGTTAGCTGAATACAAAAATTTATTTAAGTTTATACCAAATTTAAGTGTTTTAAGTAATAATGAATCCATTGAAGTAGGTCAATTAATGACTTGTAAAAATATATTTAATTGCCTAGAAAAAAGATATAATTAAATATGAAAATACTGCATTTTATTCTTGGTAAAGCGAATCTTGATAGATCAAATGGTGTCAATCATGTTATTCACGGTTTGTGTAAAAACATAGCTTTAACAGAAAACGAAATTAAGGTAATAGGCCTCAGTAAAGGGATGAAAGAAAGCTCTAAATTAATTGAAAGGGAAAAATTTCAAGTAATTGTTTTTAATAAATTTTTTGGTGAATGTTTCGAAACTTTAAAAAGAGAGACGGTGAAAGTAGATATTGTTCATCTTCATAGTGTTTGGAATAATTATAATATTCTTTTTGCGCGTTATTTAATTTCAATTAACAAACCATACGTTGTAACCATTCATTCTGGGTTGACTGAAGATAGAATCAGGCAATCGCGATATTGGATTAAATTATTGTATCATAAATTTGTTCAAAAATATATTTTCGATAAAGCGTCTGGTGTTCATGCTATTACACGTGAAGAGATGACTGGGATTTCAAAATACACAAAAAATAAAAATATATTTTTTGTCCCTAATGGAATTGATTTAGATAATTATAAATTACAGGAAAAATCTTATAAGGCTGAAAGCGAAATTATAAGATTTGGATATTTGGGGAGGTTTGGTATAGAAAAAAACATCCAAAGTTTGATATTGGCGATTAGTCAATTGCCAAAAATTTATTTAAACAAAGTCAAATGTACTTTAATAGGACCAATAGGTAAAGAGGGAAATATTCTACGAATAGCGGTAAAGGATTTAAAGCTTGAAAATCACATAGAGTTTACAGGAGCTCTTTATGGAGATGAAAAGCAGTTGAAATTAAAAATTTTTGATTTCTATGTGCACCCGGCATATTCAGATGTAGTTAGTATCGCTGTAATGGAAGCCATGGCAAATGGATTACCTTGTGTGATAACACGAACGTCTCAAGTATCATATTATTATAAAAAAAATTCTTTTATTATGGTTGAACCTATCGTTCAAGATATTAAAAGAGGGCTAATTGAAATGATGGATAAAAGAAATGAATGGCAAGAGATGTCGGTAAATTCTATTTCCTTGATAAACTCAGTTTTTAATTGGCGTAACGCTACGAAATTAATGATAAATGAATATCAAAAAATATTAATTTCCAATTCAAAGCATAAATGTTAAAGAAGATAATATTGATGTCTGCTTATGACATTAATCCTTATAAGGGTTCTGAATCTGGAACCGGATGGAACTTCGTTCTTCAAGCAGCAAGTTATAATAGAGTAATTGCCATTACACGTAAGAATAATAAACCCAATATTGAGAAATATATTGAAGAATTTGGAATTGAAATTTCAAATATAACTTTCCATTATTATGATTTGCCTTATTATTTAAGATTTTGGAAAAGAGGAGCAAGAGGCTCTTCAATATATTTTTACTTATGGCAGATGTTTATGCCATTATTTGTGAAGAATAATAATATTAGATTTGATCTAGCCCATAATGTAAATTTTCATGCTGATGCTTTTCCCTCTTTTTTATGGATTTTAAGAAAACCTGTTATTTGGGGACCTATTAACCATAACGAAAAAATACCTAAAGAATATATCAACTTTAAAAAGGAGTATTTAAAGGATAGATTAAAATGGATTGTGAAATTTATAAATTGGAATTATGATCCCTTTATGTATTTGGCAAAGAAAAAATCAGATTTAATTATTGGAGGAAACAGCAGTGTTCAAAAAAGATTAGGTATTGCTGAGAGTAAATTTATTCAATTAACACAGGTTGCATCAAATAAACCTTATAAAGGTTTGGGAAAGATGAGTTCTCATCAGTTTAATGTGTTAATGGTTGGTAGATTTTTAACCATAAAATCATTTGATTTAGGAATTTATTCATTCGATAATTTTTGGTCGGAGTTAGAAAGAGAAGAAAGAAAGAATGTTAAATTAACAATAATTGGTCAAGGGCCGATGGAGAGTTATTTAGAAGAAATTGTTGCAGGATTGGCGAGTAAAGAGAATATTGAATTTATAGCTTGGGTAGATAAAGATAAAATAGATGCTTTTTATAAAATGGCGTCTGTATTTCTATTTCCTTCTCATGAAGGAGCAGGTATGGTTGTTATAGAGGCTTTATCAAATGGATTGCCAGTAATTTGTTTTAATAATGTTGGGCCCGGAGAATTTGTTGATGATAGCTGTGCAATAAAAATAGCATATTCAAATTATGAGAAATCAATTTCAGATTATTCAACTGCAATACTTAAATTATATTTAGATAAAAATCTCCATTGTAAATTATCAAATGGAGCGCTCGATATTTTTGAAAAAAAATATACCTGGGATTGCAAAGGATTGGCTTTGAAAAATATTTATAATGAATTAGATAAAAAAAGCACTAATGTATAATTGTTTTTATGTTTTGTCGGGGAATAATAATGCTACGTATATTTTTAATACAAGCCATTGGTTTGCGATAAAAGAGTCGTTAAAATTTTATAGAGCCTATACATTTAAAGGTAAACTTCAAAAAAGTATCTTAACCTATTTTTTATTCGTAGTTGGTAAGTTTTTTCCATCTATTTGCAAATCTAAAGATGCAATAACAATATACTTGAAAGAACATATAAAATCGGATGTAGACTTTGATTTAGATGAAAACAGTTCGGTTTTAATTTCGCCGACACGAGATAAAGTTATTGTGAATCATCATGAACAATATTTTCATAAATTCGCATTTGGAAAGAGTTTTAAAAAGGTTCAAAATGAAACTGATAGTTATAAATTATTGCAAAACTCAAAAGAATTTCAAGTCCCCAGTTTAATGAATTTAAAAATAGATGAACAACTAAGCTTTTGCAGTTTTAAATTGATGAATCCGCCAGTAAATACAAATGATCAACTTAAAGTAATTGATAATTTGCAAGAAATACTAGTTGAGTTTTTTAATTCTGGTGCTATTAAAAAAACAGTTAAGCTAACTGATTATATGGAAGACCTTTTAAAAAGGTTTCATTCTTTAAATATCCTGCCCACAGATGATTTGACAAGTTATTTGGAAAAAATTCAAAAAGAGCATAATACAGAAACCATGCCTTTGGGTTTGGTGCATCGCGATTTTAAACCTTGGAATACTTTGCTAAGAGATACATTATTGATATTTGATTGTGAAGAGGCCATTTTTGATGGTCCACCTCTTGAAGATTTATTCAACTTCTATATAGATCCAAAAATTAGATATTTTTCACCCAGTAAATTGTCTAATAGTATTCTCTCAGAAAAGAAAATTCTATTATATGAAGATTACTTAAAACGTTTAGAAATAAACGTTCATTACTTGGTGTTACTATTTACTTACTTGTTAGAGCGAATTATATTCTGGTACAATGAAAATAATCCTGAAACTTTACAAGCATATAGGTCTTTTTTAGAGTATTTGATACAACAAAATAAATTTGAGGTATGAAAAAGCTAGTTTGTGTACATTTGTTAAATGATTTTAGTGGTAGTCCAAAAGTGTTATCGCAGGTAATTAATGCAGTTATCGAAAGCAATTATGAAGTAGATCTTTATGTAGGGAATGCTTCAGAAGGATTTCTTTCAAAAACTGATGCCAATACCTTTACTTATAGCTATAAGCGAAGTAATAATAAGTTTTTCACCTTACTGTCATTATTGAGTTCTCAGGTTCATCTCGCATACAAAATAGTTAAATATAGAAATATGGATATTATAATTTATGTAAATACCTTATTGCCATTTGGTGCTGCGATAATGGGAAAGTTACTGGGTAAACCAGTAATCTATCATATCCATGAAACCTACATTCGTCCTAAAATTTTTAAACAATTTTTACGGTTGATTGTAAGTAAAACAGCCTCAAAAATTATTTTTGTTTCCAATATCTTAAAAGAGCTGGAACAGTTTAAATATAAAAAACAAGAAGTAGTTTATAATGCTTTGTCAAAATCATTTTTAAAACATGCTGCAAAGAACAGTTATACTCCATTAGATAAAAAAAGCACTTTTAATGTGTACATGATTGCCTCTTTAAAAGCTTATAAAGGGATTAACGAATTGGTAGCTATTGCACAAAAATGCGCTTCAAATAAAGCATTGCAATTTGTTCTCATATTAAATGCCAAACAATACAATATCAATACCTATTTTAATAGCATTGAATTACCAGAAAATTTAAGAATATTGGCAACTCAGCAGGATTTGCATCAACACTATAAAAATGCAGGATTAGTATTAAATCTATCACGTGTAGATCAATGTATTGAGACTTTTGGTTTAACCATAATAGAGGCAATGGCTTATGGTATTCCAGTCATTGTGCCACCTGTTGGTGGGCCAGCCGAAATAGTAACCAATGGTATTGAGGGCTATTTAATCTCATCTTATAAAACAAGCAGTATTGCTGAAAAAATAAAAACACTTTCTTTAGACAAAGCTGAATGGTCACGACTTTCAAAAAATGCTTTAATGCGTTCTAAAGATTTTAATGAGCAAGTATTTAATAAAAAGCTAATACAGGTTTTAAATGCATAAAAAAATTACCGTTATTGGTACTGTTGGTCTGCCCGCAAAGTATGGTGGCTTTGAAACACTAGTAGAATATATTACCCTAGAATTAAACAATGACTTTGATTTTACAATCTATTGTTCTTCAAAGTCTTACACAAAAAAAGTTAAGTCTTATAATAATTGTAAACTTCATTACATAAATCAAGAAGCAAACGGTATCTCTAGCATTGTGTACGATATAAGATCAATGGTTCATGCATTAAAAGATGCAGATATTTTTTTAATTTTAGGTGTTTCTGGGTGTATTATTTTACCGTTATTAAAGTTGTTCTATAGAAAGAAAATCATCGTGAATATTGACGGGTTAGAGTGGAAACGTGCCAAATGGGGGAAAGCAGCAAAATGGTTTTTAAAATTTTCAGAAAAACTAGCCGTAAAATACTCCCATACTATTATCGCAGACAATAAAGTGATTCAAGATTATGTAAAATCTGCTTATGGTAAGCGAGCAAAATTAATAGCCTATGGTGCAGATCATACCAATAAAAAAGTTTTAACAAAAGATTTGCTCTGTACCTATCCATTTTTATCAAAATCCTATGCTTTTAAAGTGTGTAGGATAGAACCAGAGAATAATGTACATTTAATTTTAGAGGCATTTTCTGAATATTCTATGTTAAATATAGTGATTGTTGGAAATTGGAAAAATAGCGCATATGGAAAACAATTAAAAATACAGTTTGATTCTTTTGATAACATTTATTTATTAGATTCTATTTACGATCAAAATATACTCAACCAATTAAGAAGTAACTGTTATTTATACATACATGGTCATAGTGCAGGCGGTACCAACCCATCTTTGGTAGAAGCGATGTGGCTTGGGTTGCCTATTATTGCTTATGATATTAATTATAATATAGAAACTACAGCTAACAAGGCAAGGTATTTTAGCAATAAAATAGGTTTAATAAACCAATTAAAATCTTTAAATAAAACCGAGATTTCCATTATGGGTGTAGAAATGAAGAATATTGCAAAAGAGAGGTATACATGGAGTGGAATCTCAGAAAAATACGCTAGATTACTCTCTGAGGTTTAATAAAAATTTGATTGTATTTGGTTTTAATCTTAGTGAGTTATTTTTAATCCATAATTTTGACTGAAATATAACAGTATTTTCTTCTGTAAACTTTTGCCCTCCATTAAATTCGTATACTAATAGTTTTAACCATGGTAAGTCTAAATTACTTTTTGGACCATCCTTTACTTTATCTAAAACATATTTTTTTAATTCAATTAATTTTTGATTGTTTTTTTCAAAATTCGGAGCTTCATAATTTATTTGTTGAAGATTTTTATTCCAATATTTACTATAAATTTTTATTCCTGTGGAAGTCTCTAACCTAACAGATTTTTGGGCATATAGGTAAATTTTAATAAATACATAACTTTTATTTTTTGTTCTAATTCTAAATCCTACTGTCGCCAATTATAAAGGTTTTGGCTAATAT
>JABGXK010000156.1 GCA_018675825.1 Flavobacteriales bacterium
GGTTTTACCAATGAATACTGGAGTTGAAGGTGGTGAGACAGCAAATAAGCTCGCTAGAAAATGGGGGTATTTAAAAAAAGGAATCCCGGAAAATAAGGCAAGGATAATCTTTGCTAATGGGAATTTTTGGGGTAGGACATTAGCGGCTATATCAAGTTCTGACGATCCATTGTCATATAAAGGTTTCGGTCCATATATGCCAGGATATAGCTTAATTCCATATAACGATTTGAGTGCTTTGGAGCATGAATTCCAGGACACAAATGTTGCTGCTTTTATGGTTGAGCCTATTCAAGGAGAAGCAGGTGTAGTTGTACCTGATGAAGGTTATCTTTCAGGAGTTAGAGCATTATGTACTAAATACAATGTTTTGTTTATTGCTGATGAGGTTCAAACTGGTATTGCAAGAACTGGAAAGATGCTAGCTTGTGATTTTGAAGATGCTCGACCAGATATTTTAATTTTAGGAAAAGCTATATCTGGAGGGGTACTGCCTATCTCTGCAGTTCTAGCTGATGATAATATTATGCTTTGTATTCAACCAGGTGAGCATGGCTCAACATTTGGTGGAAACCCTTTAGCTTGTAAAGTAGCTCAAGCAGCTTTAGAAGTAGTGATAGATGAAGATTTAGCTGGTAATGCTAATGTTTTAGGAAAGTTATTTAGAGATGAACTCAATAAAAGATTAGCATCAACAAATATTGTAAAATTAGTAAGAGGAAAGGGGCTCCTAAATGCTATCGTTATTAATGATTCTGAGGATAGTTCTACAGCATGGGATATGTGTTTAGCATTAAGGAATAATGGTTTATTAGCAAAACCTACACATGGAAATATTATTCGCTTTGCTCCTCCATTAGTAATTACTAAAGAACAGCTTCTATATTGTATAGATATTATAGTAAATACATTAGAAAACTTCGATTAAATAGATATTTCTTATCTTTGCTTCAGAAAATGAAAAAAATATTACATAAAATTTGTGTTTATTTACTTGCTTCATTTGTGCTATTTCTTAGTATAGGTGTTAATATTTCTAAGATTACATGTCATGAAAGTAGTAGTATTGCACTTGGAGATTTTCAATCTGCTTGTCATGAAGAGATTGATGATATTTGTGTTTTAGAAACTAATACTGAATCATGTTGTAATATTGAGAGAGTTATTACATGTTGTTCCTCATTTAAGAATTTATGTGATAAAGAACTTTCTAATATTAGGTATGATTTTTATACTTTGGTTTATGAAAAAATTGATCTTAAAGATGAAGTATTTAATTATATAAATACTTATTCTTTTAATTACAATTTATCATTATTCTATGATAGAATTGATTACAATATACCACCTCCTTTATCTAGAAAAATAGTCTTATCTAAAATTCAATCTTTCTTAATTTAAAATTTATTTATTGCATCTAATGATGTGTAAGTAAAATTTTAATTTAAATCTAGAGAGATATGAAAAATATTATAAAAATTTTAATTGTAGTTTGTCTTAATTTTAACGCTACAGCTCAAAATATTACCGGAAAGGTTTTAGAGCGAATTTCAAATGACAGAATTACCCCAATTATTGGAGCAAATGTATATTGGGAAAATACTACAGTAGGAACTGTAACGAATAATGATGGTGTTTACAATATACCAGAGGCTCCTTCTTTACCTGCTACTCTAATGGTCTCTTTTATTGGATACGAGATTGCTGAACAAGAAGTTATAGACGGTGAGTATATCTTTTATATACAATCGTCATTAGAGTTAGATGAGGTTAATATTAAGGGAAAACAAACGAGTTCAAGATTCTCGACAATTAACACCTTAAATGTGCAAACACTAAATACTCAAGAATTTGAAAAAGCAGCATGTTGTAATTTATCTGAAAGTTTTGAAACTAATGCAACGGTTGATGTAGTCTATAATGATGCTGTTTCTGGAGCTAAGAAAATTAGAATGCTAGGATTAGATGGTATTTATACACAAATAACTCAAGAAAACTTACCTCTAATTAGAGGTCTTTCATCTTCATATGGTTTGACATTTACACCAGGTCCATTTGTAGAATCTATACAGATTATTAAAGGAGCAGGGTCTGTTATTAATGGTTTTGAATCTTTTTCTGGTCAAATTAATTTAGAATATTTTAAGCCTGATTGTTCAGAGAGTCTTTATTATAATCTTTATGGAAACGCTGAAGGTAAAATTGAAAATAATTTAAGGTTGGTGAAAAAGAATGGAAAATGGAAATCAAATTTATTTGCTCATTTTTCATATCATGATACTGAGATTGATAATAATAATGATGGTTTTCTAGACATGCCTCTAATTACCAATTTTAATTTTTTGAATAGATGGAAATTTGAAAACAAGAATGTTGGATTACAATTTTTTGCTCGAGGGTTTATCGAAGATAGGATAGGTGGAACAATAGAAAATAGATCTAATCCATATTTAGTTGAAATAAATAATAAATTAATTGAACTCTCATCAAAGACAGGATTCAGGATGCCTGAAAAGAAAGGAAAAAGTAGTGGTCTTCAAACATCATTTAGACTTCATGATTTTAATGCTGCTTTTGGTGCTAATAAATATAATGGATTGCAAAAGTCTGCATATTTAAATTTAATTAACCAAACATATGTTAGAGAAGAAAAAAATATTTTAAAATTTGGGTTAAGTCTTTATGCTGATGAAATTGAACAAGATATTACTGAATATAATTTAGCAACACCTGATTCCGGAGAAGAAATTTATTCTGAAAATAGAACAGATATTATGCCAGGAATTTTTTCTGAATATTTTCATAAATGGGGTGAGTTATTTAGTATAACTTCGGGATTAAGAGCTGATTATTATAATAAAACAGATAAATTTTATATGATTCCCAGAGTAAATATGAAATATAATCCTAATGAATCAACTGCAATACGAATTTCTGGTGGCCGTGCTTTCAGAAATTCAAATTTTATTTCAGATAATATTTCTCTATTAGCTTCAAATAGAGAAATTTCATTTGGTGACAATTTTTTACCTGAAATTGCATGGAACTATGGAGTTAATTTAACGCATTGCTTTTATCTTAATGATAGAGAAGGAACTTTTAATATTGATTTTTATAGAACTGATTTTGAAAATCAGATAGTAGTTGATGTTGAAGATCAAGGTATCCTTAATTTTACTAATTTGTTAGATATACCTAATCCTATTTCTTTTTCTAATGCATTTCAAATTGATATTGCTTACGAACTATTTAATCGTTTTGATATGAAATTAGCATATAAAATTAATAATTCTAAAACATCATATCTCGGTGGACCAACTTATGATTTTTCTTCTTTATTAGAAACACCTTTACTTCCAAAAGATAGAGCTTTAATTAATTTAGCCTATTCTAATAAAGATGCAGATTGGTTATTTGATGCTACATGGAATTATATTGGAAAGTCAAGAATACCAAGACATGAATCAATAGATGCTGAATATTCAGATCCATTTTCTTTAATAAATTGTCAGATAACAAAAAAAGTCAATAATTTCGACTTTTATATTGGTATAGAGAATTTACTTAGCTATACTCAAGAGAATCCAATATTAGATTCGTATAATCCTAATTCTGATAAATTTGATGCTTCTTTAATTTGGGCACCAGTAACGGGAAGAAAGATATATTTCGGTCTTAGATATAAATTAAATAATTAAGATTTAAGAAGTTTTTCTAAAATCGAGATTGCTGAATCAGCAATTACAGTTCCTGGTCCAAATATATCATAGACTCCTTTTTTAAATAGATAGTCATAGTCTTTTTTTGGTATAACACCTCCAGCAATTACAAGGATATCGTTATTATGCTTATTTAATAGTTCAATTACTTGGGGAATAAGCGTTTTATGACCTGCAGCTAATGATGATATACCTAAGATGTGTATGTCATTTTCAAGTGCTTGCTTAGCCACTTCTTCTGGAATTTGAAATAAGGGTGCTATATCTACATCAAATCCTAGATCTGCAAATGAAGTTGCTACAACTTTAGCACCTCTGTCATGTCCATCTTGACCCATTTTAGCAATCATTATTCTAGGTCTTCTACCTTTTATTTTTGCAAATTTATCTGATAGTTCTAGAGCTTTTTTAAAGTTATTGTTATCCTGAATTTCCATTTTATATACTCCTGATATTATTTGATTTCTAGCTTGATATCTACCAAACACTTTTTCACATGCACTAGATATCTCTCCAAGGGTTGCTCTTTCTTTAGCAGCTTTAACTGCTAATTCTAGAAGATTTCCTTTATTATTTTTACAACTTTCTGTTATGTTCTCTAAGGCTAATGTAACATTTTTTTGATTTCTTTCTTTTTTAATTTTTTTCAGAATATTTATTTGTGACTCACGTACTAATTTATTGTCAATTTCTAGTAATTCAATTTCTTTATCCTGAGTATTTATTTTATTTGTATTAAGCCCAATAATTAGATCTTTTTTACTGTCAATTCTTGCTTGTTTTCTTGCTGCAGCTTGTTCTATTCTCATTTTTGGAATACCTCTCTCAATAGCTTTTTCCATTCCTCCTAATTCTTCTATTTCAGAGATTTGTTTCCATGCTTTTTGGCAGATGTCATGAGTTAATTTCTCAACATAGTATGATCCACCCCAAGGGTCAACTGTGTCACAAATTCCAGTTTCATCTCTTAAATAAATTTGAGTATCTCTTGCAATCTTTGCTGAAAAATCTGTTGGAAGAGCTATTGCTTCATCTAGAGCATTTGTATGTAAACTTTGTGTTCCTCCCATAATTGCTGCCATGGCCTCTATACATGTTCTTGTAATATTGTTAAATGGATCTTGTTCGGTTAATGTCCATCCACTTGTTTGACAGTGTGTTCGTAATGACATTGATTTATTATTTTTGGGATTAAATTCTTTTACAATTTTTGCCCATAATATTCTAGCAGCTCTAAGTTTTGCTATTTCCATAAAATAATTCATTCCTATTCCCCAAAAGAATGATAATCTTGGAGCAAATTCATCAATCTCTAATCCTGATTTTAATCCATTTCTTATATATTCGAGTCCATTTGCTAGAGTAAAAGCTAATTCTAAATCAGCAGTAGCACCTGCTTCTTGTATATGATAACCAGAGATTGAAATACTATTAAAGTTTTTCATTTTTTTTGATGTATATTTAAATATATCTCTAACTATTCTCATAGATTCTTTTGGTGGATATATGTAAGTATTCCTTACCATGAATTCTTTTAGAATATCATTTTGTATTGTACCTCTAAGGTTATTTAAATCAATTCCTTGTTCTTGAGCTGCTACAATATAGAAGGCTAATATTGGTAGGACAGCACCATTCATTGTCATTGATACAGATGTTCTATCTAATGGAATTCCTTCAAAAAGTAATTTCACATCTTCTACAGTGTCAATTGCTACTCCAGCCATTCCTACATCACCTTCAACTCTTTTATGATCAGAATCATATCCTCTATGCGTTGCTAAATCAAATGCAACTGATAATCCTTTTTGTCCAGCTTTGAGATTTTTTTTATAAAATAAATTGGATTCTTTTGCTGTAGAGAATCCTGCGTATTGACGAATAGTCCATGGTTTTGTAACAAACATTGTGCTATATGGTCCTCTTAGAAATGGCGGTTTTCCTGCAATAAATTCTAAATGTTCTATTTCTGTGATATCTTCCTTGTTATAATACGATTTGATTTTAATCTGTTCAGCAGATGTAAATGTTGTAGTATCTTTTTCATGATTTGATATAGCTGAAATGTTATAATCTTTTATTAATTCATTTGTTAAATATTCTATATAGTACGACCCATGTGAAGAATCTTTTACTTTATCTAAATAACTTTCATTAAAAAGTATTTTATGTTGATTTCTAGCTATTCTATCTGAAAAGTCATTAGTTTCTTCATAGCTTGAATTATATGATCTAGACATTATTGCATTTGCTCCTCCTATTATTGCAGACATACATTCAGTAGTAGTGCTTATAATATTGTTAAAACCTTTATCTTCAGTTTTATTTGCTTTAGAAGTAGATGTAAATATATAAGGGTCTAATCCAGTTTTTGATTTCCAAAGAAATCTAAATGCTCTTATTTTTGAAATTTCAAGAAAGAAATTATTATATATTGTAAAATGAAATTGAACATCTCCTTCAATTAATTTTCCTTGTTTATATGCATGTGAAATTTGTTCTTTAGCAGTATTTCCTTTTGCATATACTGTGTTTTTAATATTCTTTATTCTTAGATTTTCTAATCCATGAATAGCACCAATGATATTATTTTTTTTAGAATATTTTTTAAGCTCTTTTATAAATATCTTATTGTAGTTTATGAAATCTATTCTAATATATTCTGTATTGATGTCTTTTAGTAGAATCTCAATGTTATTTGGGTTAGAGAAGCATAATCCACTGATGCCGTTGTTTAATGCGTTTAATGCTTTCTTATTTGCTTTAATAGCATTTCTTGCATCAATCAATTGATAGCTCTCATAGATTTTAGGAAATTCTAAGGTTGTATTTAATTGATTATTACTAAAAAAAGGAGATATTTTTATTTTTTCAACCTTCTTAAATAAATTGTTGTAATCTTCATCTTTGAATTCAGATTTTATATTTTCTTGCCACTCTTTTACTGTAGAATTTGTGAATTTTTTAAAAAGATTACTCATTATTTCTTCTGATTATATAAAGATCTTCATTTTCTTTTTTCATTAAGAATTTTTCTCTTGCAAATTTCTCTATTTTTTCTTTATCATTTAATAAGTCTTGAAATTCAGTACTGTCGCTTTCAATTTCTTTAGTATAAAATAATTTAGTTTTTTCTAACTCTTTGATTTCTTTTTTTAGTTTACTTTGGTTAATTAAATTATAATTATCAAAAAAAATAATCCAAATAATAAATATTGCTAATGCAATGGAATACTTATTTCTTAGATATTTTGGGATTTTTTGTATGATCCCTTTATAGTTAATCATATCTACAAATATAGATAAGTTAATTATTTGTGGAAGTTATTACTAAATGGTATTTAGTATAAAAGAAAAATTGATGGTTGTTTGTTAATATTAATCTTAATTGTTTTCCATTCTGATATTGTTTTAGTTAAGATAGATTCTTTTTCAGTTGTAATGTTTGAGGCAATACAAAGTCTTGATTGTGGACGACAGGTTTTTAAAATAACTTCAAGTAATTGATTGTTTCTATATGGAGTTTCCATAAAGATCTGTGTTTGTTTTTGTGTATGAGCTAATTTTTCAAGTTGTTTGATTTTATTAATTCTCTCTTTTGATTCAATTGCTAGATATCCATTAAAAGCAAAATTTTGCCCATTCATGCCTGAAGCCATTAGCGCTAGTAAAATAGACGATGGTCCTACTAATGGAGTTACTATAATATTGAAGTTATGTGCATATTCAACTATTTTTGATCCAGGGTCTGCTACTGAAGGGGTGCCTGCTTCAGATATTAAGCCTACATCTTCACCTGCTAATATGTGTAGTAGCAAATCTTGTTCATAGTCAATTGAATCGTGTTTCCCATATGCGTAAAACATAGTTTGTTCAATATCTTTTGCAGGATAGATTTTTTTTATAAATCTTCTTGCTGATCTAATATTTTCTACAATAAAAATATTTGTTTTTTTAATTGTATTAAATATAATTGGAGGGATATTTTGTTTTTCAGTGTTTTCGCCAATTACTGTAGGTATTAATATTAATTTACCTTTTATCATATTTTTTGGCTATTATGTCACACGCATTGTTAATAAGTAGGAAAATATTTTCAAATCCTTGTTCGCCTCCATAATATGGATCAGGAACAGATCTAAACTGTTTTGGGAAGGTCTCGTTTAAAATTAAATCAACTTTTTTTCTTTCTTTTTGATTTTTTGCAAGGCTAATTATTTTTGAGTAGTTGTCGCTATCCATTGCATATATTTTATCAAAATTATTGAAATCATGGCTATTAAATTGTCTTGCTCTTTGGTTTGTTAGGTCTATATTATATTTTTCAGCAATTTCAATTGATCTATTATCTGGAGAGTTTCCTACATGATAAGCTGCTGTTCCAGCAGAGTCAATAATAATATTTGGCGATTTTGATCTTAGTATGCCTTCAGCTAATGGAGATCTGCATATATTTCCTAAGCACACCATTAAGATTTTCATTTATGAAAGTGTCAGTCGCTTTTCAATGTCAGAGATATATCCATTAAATCTTTTATCTGTATCAGCAAGATTATTAACTGTTTTACATGCATGAAGTACTGTCGCATGATCTTTGTTTCCACAATGTTTTCCAATCATTGCTAAAGAGCTTTTGGTCATCTGTTTTGCAAAAAACATAGATAGTTGTCTGCACTGTACTATTTCTCTTTTTCTAGTTTTTGATTTCATGATATCTATTGGTATGTCAAAATAATCACATACAACTTTCTGTATGTAGTCAATTGACACTTCTCTGACAGTGTTTTTAACAAATTTATCTAACATATCCTTGGCTAGATCGATTGTTATTTCTTTTCTGTTTAGAGAAGATTGAGCAAGTAGTGAAATTAATGCTCCCTCCAATTCTCTAACATTAGATGTTATTGAGTAAGCTATATATTCAACAACAGAATAAGGAATTTCTATTCCATCTTTTTTAATTTTCTTTTTTAATATTGCTAGTCTTGTCTCTAAGTCAGGAGACTGCAGGTCAGCAGATAATCCCCATTTAAATCTAGATAATAGTCTTTGTTCCATTCCAATAATATCAACAGGGGCTTTGTCTGAAGTTAGAATTACCTGTTTTTTATTTTGATGTAAATGATTAAAAATATGAAAGAATACATCTTGAGTTTTTTCTTTTCCAGATAAAAATTGAACATCATCTATTATTAGTACGTCAATAGACTGATAAAAGTGTACAAAGTCATTTTTCTTATTATCCATGATTGCATCAACAAATTGGGTTTGAAATTTATCTGCTGATACATATAATACTGTTTTCTCAGGTAGTTGGTTTTTAACTTCAATGCCAATTGCATTTGCAAGGTGTGTTTTTCCTAATCCGCCTGAGCCATAAATAAATAATGGATTGAAAGAAGTTCCTCCAGGATTTTGAGAAACAGCAAAACCTGCTGATCTTGCAAGTCTATTGCATTCTCCTTCAATATAAGCATCAAATGTATATGATTGATTTAGTTGAGGGTTGATATTGATTTTTTGTAATCCTGGAATAATAAATGGATTTCGTATAACTGTTTTGTTAATATTGATAGGCATATTAACTGGAGCGTTATTAATCTTTTGCTGATTTAAACTTGGTATCTTTGATACATATGGTTTAGTTCCAGATGAATTTTCCAGAACAATATGATACTCTAGTTTAGCATCTTTTCCTAATTCTCTTTTTATTGTTTTTTTAAGAAGCGTAATATAGTTGTTTTCTAACCATTCGTAGAAAAATTGGCTTGGAACTTGTATGGTTAGTAAATGATCTTCAATGCTTATTGGTTTGATGGGTTTGAACCATGTTTTGAAGTTTTGATGTGTAACGTTATCCTTAATAATTAAAAGGCAGTTATCCCAAATTTCCTGGTAACTCTTTTGTGTCATATTTCTATCTGCTGCTTGTTTACGATATTAATAATTCAAGTTATATATTAATTAGGGATTTGATATTTTTTAAATCTATAAATAATAAGTATAGCAAATATGAAAAACTATTAGTTAATAAAAAAGAAATTCAGCCCTTGACTTTAAAGTTTTTTTTACAGTTCTAAATTATCTGATATAGATTCTGTTATTATTATTAATAATTTGTAAATTTTCTAATAATTTAGACTGCTTTTAGATTGTTTTTCACAAATATTGAGCTATTATTAATATCTATTTCCTTTATATTTTGTTTAAATATAAAATCAATCTTGCCAATATTTATACCTCCCCATCCAACTTGGTTTATTATTACATTTTTATTTATTAGATTAGGTAATATTTTGGGTTTTTTCATAAATGAATGTGTATGTCCGCCAATTATTAAATCTATATCTTTAGTTTTTTGTGCTAGCACTATATCTGATATTTTATTGCCTTTATATTTATACCCAAGATGTGAAAGGCAAATCACTAGATCGCATCCAAGTTCATGTCTTAATTTACTAGCATAATAGTTACTTGTCTCAATTGGGTCTTTGTATACTGTTTCTTTGTATAATTCTTTTGGTACTAAACCATTTAATTCTATACCTATTCCAAAAACACCAATTTTAATATTTTCTTTTTTAAATAATTTATAAGGTTTAAATGTATTCTTTAAGATTGTATCTTTAAAATCATAGTTTGCAATTAAAAAAGAGAATTTAGCATGCTTTAATTGTTTTTTTAAGCCTACCAAGCCATTATCGAAATCATGATTTCCTAATGTGGCTGCATCATATTTCATTTCACTCATAAGTTTAAACTCTAATTCTCCACCATAATAGTTAAAGTAAGGAGTTCCTTGAAAAATATCACCTGCATCAAGTAATAGTACGTTTTTGTTTTCTTTTCTGATATTTTTAATGATATTTGAACGCTGAGCCATTCCACCTACTCCTTTATTTCTTCCTGAATTGAAAGGTTGAATTCTACTATGCATGTCATTTGTATGAAGGATTGTTATTTTATATGTTTTGTCTTCTGCTGCAAATAAAGGATTATTTATAAGAGTAATACCCGCAGTTCCTAAACCTATATGCTTTATAAATTTTCTTCTACTTGTCATTTTCTATTATTGTAATTCTATTATCTAATTTTATATGTATTGTATCACTTTCTTTACAATACTTAATTATTGCATCTCGTAATTTTATTCCAACTTTTTTTTGTTCTTTATTGTTGAAAAATTTCATTTTATCTCCTCCATTTGCTAAATAGTCTGTGGTTAAAACTCTAATAATACTATCATTATTAAAAGAAGATAATATTGTATCTTTTTTTTCTATAATACTTAACCCCCCAATAGGTTCCCCACCTCTTTTTGTTATATATTTTAGTAAATCGTAAAATTCATTTTTATTTAAATCTAAGATAACGAGTTCATTTTCAAATGGCATTACTTTATAGATATCTCGTATTGTTATATCTCCTTTTAAGATTACATCTCTGAGGCCTCCATTGTTAAATACACAAATATCTGCCTTACCATTAGCTATTGACATACTTAAGTCACATACAAAATCACCTAATGTGCCTTCAGGTTTCCCTCTGGTTAAATCATTTTTTGTATAACATATAACCTCATTCATTTCAATATCAAGTTGGCTTTTATAAGGACTGATAATTTTTATAATATTACTATCAACTTCATTTGAAACTTCTATAACTTGAAAATCAGTTGATTTAATACTATAGTCCTGTGAGCAGGATTGGAGTATTAAAACTAATAAAATATTTATGATGATTATATTTCTCATGTATTGGCAATGTTAGTAAATTTTTTCAATTTATATTTATGATAAATTAATTTTTAATAAAATTGTTAAATGTACACACACGAAACTTCTTTAAGGGTTAGATATGGTGAAACAGATAAAATGGGTTTTGTTTATTATGGCGTTTATGCACAGTATTATGAAGTGGGACGAGTAGAGTTATTAAGATCCTTAGGTTTAAGTTATAAATCATTGGAAGAATCTGGTTATGAACTACCTGTTGTAAGCTTTAATATTAATTATAAGAACCCTGCTTTTTATGACGATCAAATAATAATTAAAACAACTATCTCAAATATGCCGTCTTCTAAGATAATATTTGAATATGAATGTTTTAATACTAAAGATGCTCTACTCAATAATGGTAAAGTTGTTTTAGTTTTTGTTAATAAAACAACTAAAAAACCTTGTAAAGCTCCAGGAATTTTATTAGAAAAAATTAGGAGAGCCTTATAGTGTATTTAATACTTTTATGATTAATGTATCTATTATTTTTTTAGGATCCTTACTGTAATTTTGTGTTAATCTGTTTCCTAAAACTGCACATATAGTTAATGTGTTATGTCCGAGAGATTTTCCTAAGAAATATAGAGCTGATGTTTCCATTTCAAGATTTGTAATTTTTGATTTTTTGTAATTAATTTTCTCAATACAGAAATGTATATTTTTTATAGATGATTCTAATCTTAACTCTCTAGCTTGAGGTCCATAAAAACCTGTTGCTGTAAGAGTAATTCCTTGATTGAAATTTTGAAATTTTTCTAGCAAATTATCAGAAGCTCGTACTGCATATGGTCTTGCGTGGTTATTACTCCAATTAGTATTTTCGATAAATATTTCTTCTAAAGCTTTTTCTCTAATTTCCTTTTTTTTGTAGAAATGAGCTAATCCATCAAATCCAATCGCATATGATGACACTATAATTGAGTCTACTAGTATATCTTTATTTAAACTACCTGAAGTTCCTAAGCGGATAATATTTAATGATTTCTTAGTTGAGTTAATTTTTCTTGTTTCAAAATCTATGTTTACAAGTGCGTCTATTTCATTAATAACTATATCAATGTTATCAGTACCAATACCTGATGAAATTACTGAAATTCTTTTTTTGTTATACATCCCTGTGTGTGTGATGAATTCTCTATGTTGAATTTTATATTCAATAATTTGAAATTTTTTTGAGATTTGAGATACTCTTTCAGGATCTCCAACTAGTATAATGTTATTTGCTATTTCATTCTTTTTTAGATTAAGATGATAAATTCTTCCATCCTTGGTAATTATTAATTCTGTATCTCTTAGTTTGTTCATTTAATATGTATTTTTGCCACAGTAAAAATAACAATAATATGTCAGTTATATCAAGTAAAATATTAGTACCTATTGGTTTTTCAAATCAATCATTAATAGCATTTGATCAAGCATGTAATTTTGCTAAATTAAATCATTCAAAAATATTTTTATTATCTGTTATTGAGGAAAGAAACGCAATGCATTCCCTTTTTTTAGATGATAATTCTCATAAATTAAAGAAAATGGTTCTTCACAAGCTTACTGAACTGTCTCAGGAATTTGCTGAAAAATATAGTCTTGAAATAGAAATTATGGTTTCTCAAGGCAAAATATATAATCAAATTAATGAGGTTGCAGAAATGATTGGAGCTGATTTAATAATTATGGGCACAACAGGATCTCCTAAGCAGAAAAAAAATCGTTTTATGGGTTCTAATGCAGAACGTGTAATAAGATTAGCTAAATGTCCAGTAATGACAATAAAGGGAGCAACAATAAAGGGAGCATGTCGTAATATTATCTTACCTCTAGATATAGAGAAGGAAACAAAAGAAAAAGTTACATATGCAATTAAATATTCTAGACAATGGAATGCAACTATTCATCTAATTTCTGTTGTATTAAGAGATAATTCTATTGTTAGAAATAAATTAGTTAGAAATCTTAAGCAAGTTGAAAGTTTTATTAAAGATGCTAATATATCTTGTACCTCTATTTTACTTGAGGGAGATAAAAAACAAAATCTAGGAGATTTTATTTTTGATTATGAAAAGAAATTTGATGATGATGTTATTATTATTATGACTAAAAAAGAAGAACTTTCATTATCAAAGAATATTAGTGTTACTGCAAGGTATATTATTAATAATTCTCCTATTCCTGTTATCAATATACGTCCTAAAGAACGCAAACATCTTACAGGCCCAACTACTGCATTTTAACAAAAAAGCATGAAAGCAGAAATTATTACTATTGGTGATGAGATACTTATAGGTCAGATAGTAAATACAAATGCTACTTGGATTGCTAATTCTTTAACTAAAATCGGAATTGAATGTATATCTATTAGAACTATTAGGGATTTACATGAAGATATAATAGAAACACTAGAAAGTTCCTTAAATAAAGTCGATCTAATAATTATGACTGGAGGTTTAGGTCCAACTAATGATGATCTAACTAAAAAATCATTATGTAAATATTTTAAGGATTCTCTAGTTTTAAATCAAGATGTTTTAGATGATATTATTTCTTTTTTTAAAAATAAAGGAAAAGAAGATATTTTAGATCTAAATAAAGAGCAAGCATTGGTTCCTTCTAAATCAAAAGTAATAAGAAATAAGCTAGGTACAGCACCAGGATTATGGTTTACACATTTTGGTAAAGACATAATAGCATTGCCGGGCGTTCCCTATGAAATGAAAGCTCTAATGAATCAATTTTTAATTAATTTTCAAGAGAAAAATGATTTACCACATATTGTCAAAAAGACAATTTTTGTAAGAAATATTGCTGAATCTAAATTAGCTTTTATGCTAAATGAATGGGAATCTAATATTCACAAAGAAATTAAATTAGCTTATCTCCCAAGTCCAGGATTGGTTCGTCTACGTTTAAGTTGTTCAGGAGCTGATAAATTTTTTCTTGAAAAAATCATAAAAATCGAATTAGATAAGCTAAGTAATTTTGTAGAATTTGACAATGAAAAACTCAATTTATCACAAATGGTATTTGATTTTTTTATAAATAATAATATTACTCTTTCGGTAGCGGAGAGTTGTACTTCTGGTTTAATTGCAGCTGAATTAGCATCTTTTTCTGGTAGTTCAAAATATTTTAAAGGTGGAGTTATTGCATATAATAACGAAATAAAAAGGGATATCTTAGATATTCATATTGACTCTTTAGAAGAATATTCCGAGGTTAGTAATGAAGTTGTGATGGAAATGGCTAGTAATGTAAGTAAACAATTTAAATCTGATTTTTCTATTGCTACATCTGGGTATGCAGGACCATTAGGTGGCACAACGAAAAATCCAGTTGGCACTGTATTTATAGCGGTTAAATCTCTTGACAATATTATATCAAAAAAATATCTCTTTAGTGGAGATAGAAAACTAATTCTACAGCAAGCATGTAATAAGTCACTAGAGATGCTACTAGATGAGCTAAAAAAATACCAATATATTTCTGTCAAACAACTTTAGATTGTATATTTGCAACCTTAAAATTCAGTAATTATGTCAAGAGTTTGTCAAATAACCGGAAAAAAAGTAATGGTAGGAAACAATGTTTCTCACTCTAATAGAAAGACGAAGAGA
>JABGXK010000157.1 GCA_018675825.1 Flavobacteriales bacterium
ATAAATCAGCCCAGCTTATTTTATTTCCATACTTTTGTTTAACTGGCCAAAGCAATCTTCTAGCTTTATCCAAGTTACCATTATCTGGCCAACTATTTAAAGGTGCAAAACGTAAAGTTCCTGATGAGGCCCCGCCACGCCCATCACCAATCCTATAGGTTCCTGCGCTATGCCACGCCATTCGAATGAAAAAAGGGCCATAATGGCCGTAGTCTGCAGGCCACCAATCTTGTGAATCAGTCATTAAATCATAAAGATCCTTTTTTAATTCAGCGAGATCAAGGCTTTTAAATTCTTCAGCATAATTATAGTCATCACCCATTGGACTTGTCATTGACGAGTTCTGATGTAAAATTTTCAGATTAAGTTGATTTGGCCACCATTTTGAATTAGATTGAACACCCATTTTTGTGTGTTTTTGATCATCAAATCCAAATGGACATTTACCATTTGTGTTTTTAGTATAATCTGTATTGTCTTCCATATTTTTATTTTATGTA
The DNA here is from genome assembly GCA_018675825.1 of Flavobacteriales bacterium. Lineage (GTDB taxonomy): Bacteria > Bacteroidota > Bacteroidia > Flavobacteriales > BACL11. Next base: position 501 of record JABGXK010000157.1, read on the forward strand.
GAAATTTATTAGGATTTTTAAATTAAAAATCAACTCTTACAAAGTTAAAAAAAAAGATAAAATGAATATTTATAATTTAAGATTAGATTAGAATTTAGAAAAATTCTAAATTACGCATATTAACTAGATTTGGAGAATTTTCTTAGATACTGATTATTGCAATTACAACTCCCAATATAATACACAGAATTTTAGATCTAGAGAATTGATGTCCATTGCTAGATTCAAATATTATAGTTGTTGAAATATGCAAGAGAATACCAATAACTATTGCCATAATTTCATCATGATATATGTTGATATCTTTAATAATATTACTTGCTAAAACACCAAGCGGAGACATACTTGCAAAAATTAATAAAAAGAAATATGCTTTAATTTTACTAGTTCCATTTTTTAGAAATATAGTTAATAGTACAATGGAAACTGGTAGTTTATGCATTATAATACCAGTAAGTAGACGGTTATGTGCATGTGTATCTAAATGTTCTCCCGATAATGGAATACCTTCTATAAAAGCATGTATACTTAAACTCACTAATACAGAAATTGGAATTGAGCTGTTTTTATGATAGTGTCCATGCTCAATTCCTTTAGAAAAATATTCGAGAATTATTTGAAAAAGAAAACCAATTAATATAAATATACCAATTGAATTATCTTCTTTAGAACTAAAGACTTCAGGAATTAGATGTTGAGTAGTAACAGCTAGTAAATATGCTCCACTAAAAGTAAGAAGAAGATTGATATTTTTTGTTTTATCTGTTTTAAATACTTCTACAATGATCACTGCCAATATAACAGATGTAAATAGTAGAATTATTGTGGTAATATTCATTTTCTAGCTATTAGAATTAAACGTTCTGATTGTGAAGCGTTAAAGTCATCTAAATTGTAATTACCAAATATATCTACTATTGACATACTAGCTTTTTGCAACATTTCTGAAAAATCTATAAGTGTTAAGGCATGTACTTTTTCTTGAAATTTTAAACTAAGATCTTGATCATTAATGCTAATATTTTTAAGAATGTAATTGTCTTTTAATTCTCTAGTGATATAAAATTCTACACTATTTATTTTTTTAGATTCCTTGCTTACTAAATTATTAATTATTTTCTTTACATTCATAAAATCTATTATTAGTATCCCATCTTTTTTTAAATTTTTTACCATAGCGTTGATAGTTTTTTGTTCATCTAGACTATTATCAAAATACCCAAAAGATGTAAAAAGGTTTGTTACAACATTAAATGAATTTTCTTTAAATACATTTCTCATATCAAACTTATAGAATTTTAAATCATGTGTTTCATTTAATTTGGCTTTCGCTATACTATTTAATGAAAGATCAATACCAACTACATTAAAGCCTAGTTCGTTGAAATATTTAGCATGCCTTCCTTTTCCACAGCCTACATCTAATATTTTTCCTTTTGTAATATTAAGATATTGAGTAATATTATCTAAAAATTTTTTTGCTTCTTGTTCATCTCTATGCTTATATAAAATATGGTAGTATTTTGAGTCAAACCATGTTTCAAACCACTTCATTCTTTAATTTCTTTGTCTTAGTAATTCGTAACATATTACACCAGTTGCTACAGATACATTTAATGATGTTATTTTTCCATTTATAGGAATTTTTGTTTTCATATCACACATTTTTAGAAGTTCAGGTGAAACACCATCCTCTTCAGATCCAAGAATAATAGCTGTTGGCTTAGTAAAGTCAGCTTTGTAGATGGTGTCTTGAGTTTTTTCTGTACATCCTATAATTTGTATTCCAGAATCTTTCATTAGTTGCAAACTTAATTTTAAATTCCATGTTCTACTTACAGGAATCCTATGTAATGCGCCAGATGAAGTTTTAACAGCATCAGCATTTATAGCTGCACTGTTTAGTTCAGGAATTAGTATCGTGTGTGCACCAACACATTCTGCTGTTCTAGCAATAGCACCAAAATTTCTTACATCAGTAATCCTATCCATAACTAATATTAATGGGTTTTCCCCCTCTTCATATAATCTTGGAATAATATCTTCAATCTTATGAAAATCTATAGGAGAAAGAAACGCAAAAACACCTTGATGGTTTTTTTTTGTTAATCTATTTATTTTTTCTATTGGAACATGCTTGTAATTTATTCTTCTAAGTCTAACTAATTTCCATAATTCAGCAAAAGCTTCATTATGTAATCCTTTCTGAATAAATAGTTTGTCAATAGTTTTTCCAGCTTTAATTGTTTCAATTATTGCATGAATTCCAAATATATAATTTTTTTCTTCTCTATTCATTTAGTTGTGTTATTTCAATGATTTCTTCTGTAAATCCGATACTGTTTTTTCCAGAAGATATTTTTGTAATGTCTTTATCAATTAAATTAAATTGTTTAGATGATTTGTTGAAATGATTAACAGCTGTTTGAATAGTTTTTCCTAAACTATCATGATAATTCTTATAGCCATTTAAGTGACTTGATAGTTTGCCAATATTTTTTTGAATCTCATCAATTGATCTTTCTACTTTCATATTATGTAGTGCTTTAACTGTAATTTGTAACATAGGAAATAAACTCATAGGAGATACAATCATTACTTTCTTTGCATATGCGTATGAAACAAGATCCTTTGAATTAATTTTTAATGTTCCCACCCTACTATTTAAAAGATCTTGATAAAGACCATCAGCTGGTATAAACATATATGCATAGTCTGTAGTTTTTTCTGATGGCCTGATATATTTAGAAGTTTCATCTATTCTAGTTTTAATGTTTTCTTTAAAATCTTTTTCTAAATTTTTGATTTCTAGCTTATCTTCACTTTCAATCATTTTATTATAATTATCTAATGAAAATTTTGCATCAATTGGAATAATATAGTCACCAATTTTAACTATTGCATCAACTGTTTCTTTATTGTTGAAGCTATATTGCATACTAAAAAGTTCAGGTGGAAGAACATTGGATAGAAGGTTCTCAAGTTGAATTTCACCTAAAATTCCCCGTTGCTTTTGATTTCCAAGTATTTTTTCAAGAGTTTTCATTTGATTTGCAAATCCTAATACTTGTTCGTTGGTGCCTTTTATTTTCTCAAGCTCTGAAGTTACCTCTCTAATTACCTTATTAGAAGATGCAAATTGTTTGTGCATATCTTCTTTAGAATTTTCTTGATGTGTATATATTCCTTTATTGATATCTGTGAGTTTCTTTTCTATTTCTTTTCTTCCTTTTTCTGCATTATCTCCAACTTCCTTTCTTATTTCTTGTATTTCTTTTCTTAAAGAATTATTTAATTGAATTAATAGTTCTTGTGAGTTATCTTCATTAACGATTGCTTTCTTAAAATAAAGCAAAGCAAATCCTACAATAATTAATACGATAATTAATACTAAAATATAAGGTTCCATATATAAGATTGAGAATTATAAAATTAGTACGAAAGTACCAATTGATACTTCTTTAAACAAATCAATTACATCTTTATTTTTCATCCTTATACATCCATGTGAAGCAGGTTCTCCAATCAATCCTTCTTCTGAAGTCCCATGAATATAAATATACCTCATATATGAATCTATTCCCTTTCCTTTGTTTTTCCCCTCTTCCAATCCTTTTAGCCATAATACTCTAGATGTTATATCATCAGTTTTACTAATTGTTTTATCATAATGTATTTTTGCAATATCACCATAATACACTCTTCCAATCATTCTTCCATTTTCTGGAGTATATTTACCATGTTTTTCTTCTATTTTATGAATTCCCAATGGAGTTTTGTTGCTTCCTTCTTTATTACCTCTTCCATATTTTGAGGAAGAGATAATATATGTATTTATGATTTTTTGCGAAGATATATGATAAAGTTTTTGATCATTAATTGAAATAAAAAGCAATGTTTTAAACTTTGTATGTTTGCTCATATAATTATTAACTGTAGCAATGATGTCTTTTTGAGCATTTAGATTAAAACAAAAAAGTGTAAGACAAATAAATATTATTCTTCTATCCATTTAATAGGTTTTTTATTCAATTTTCTGAGAATTTTATTTGTTTTAGAAAAATGTTTGCATCCAAAAAATCCTCTATATGAAGATAGTGGAGAAGGATGAGGCGCTTGTAAAATAAAATGTTTTGAAGTGTCAATATGATTAATTTTTCTAATTGCTTGTTTGCCCCATAAGATAAATATTATTTCTTTCTTATGTTTAGCTATTTTAGTTATTATTTTATCTGTAAATGTCTCCCATCCTTTATTTTTATGTGAACCAGCTTGATTTTTTCTTACCGTTAAAGTAGAATTTAGAAGTAGGACACCTTGTTTTGCCCAGTTACTTAAATCTATCTCTCCACTTGATATATTTAGATCTGAAGATAGTTCTTTTATAATATTTTTTAATGAAGGTGGTTGTTTAATTCCTTTATTAACTGAGAAAGCTAATCCATTGGCCTGATTTAACCCATGATAAGGGTCTTGTCCAATAATAACAACTTTGGTGTTGTTAAATGATGTTTTATTTAATGCTGCAAAAACTCTATTTTTTTTTGGTAGAATAATGATTTTTTCTTCTTCAATATCTAAAAAACTCATTAGTTCTATAAAATAAGTTTTTTCAAATTCTTTAGATAAAATATTTATCCAATCTGTAGTGATATTAATATAAGATTTATACATGGTTTTTATCAACATCAAATATAAATAACTATCGTCTATTATTATTTTTATAAAAAACAAAAATGTATTTTTGTAAAAAAAACATGAAAAAAATACTAATCTTTTTTGTCTTTATTGCAACCCTTTCTATTTTAAGTTCATGTAGTATGTATAAAGAGCCATGTGATGGCGTTGGTAGCATTAATCAAAACTTCGAAGAAAAAATATAATTTCTTTTGTCAGTTTTAGAAAGAAATAGAAAACCAAAATGGTTAAAAGTTAAGCTTCCTACTGGACAAGCTTATAAAAATGTACGTGGTATTACGAAATCTCATAATTTACATACCATTTGCGAGAGCGGAAATTGCCCAAATATGGGAGAATGCTGGGGGGCTGGTACTGCGACATTTATGATCTTAGGCAACATATGTACACGATCTTGTGGTTTCTGTAATGTCATGACTGGGCGCCCACTTGCTGTAGATGTTTTAGAACCTTTAAAGGTTGCTCGCTCTGTCAAACTTATGAATGTTAAGCATGCTGTTATAACCTCAGTAGATAGAGATGATTTAAAAGATGGAGGGGCTAGTATATGGGTAGAGACTATTGCTGCAATAAGAAAGCAGAATCCTAAAACTACAATGGAGACATTGATTCCTGATTTTAAAGGTAAAGAAAAAGATATTCAACAAATTATAGATGCTAAACCAGAAGTAGTTTCACATAATATTGAAACTGTTAGAAGTTTAACAAAAAAAGTTCGTATTCAGGCAAAATACGATAGGAGTTTGGATACTCTTAGGTTATTGTATGAAGGTGGTATCCGAACAAAATCTGGAATTATGCTTGGTCTTGGTGAAACAGAAGAAGAAATAATTGAGGCAATGAAAGATTTAAGAAATGTTGGCGTAAAGATTTTAACATTGGGACAATATTTACAGCCTTCAAAAAAACATTTGCCAGTCATTGAGTTTATCACACCTGAACAATTTTTATATTTAAAAGAAGTGGGGTTGTCTTTAGGATTTGAACATGTAGAGAGTAGCCCTTTAGTTCGCTCATCATACCATGCTGAAAAGCATATTAAATAACTTTATTTTTTTTAATTTTTTTTATTGTACTAATTGGTTTTAAAATAAGGTGATAATTCCTATATTTGTTATCTAAAATTTAAATAGCAATTTAATATGAAATCAAGATTTTTACTTTTATCATTTATTTTTTCGTTTTTTTCTTTATTATCATTCTCTCAAAATTCACAACATGTCTGTGGTTCATATGATGGTTATCTTAAAGATGATATGAATAATTACCCTGAATTTTATAAAAGCTTAGAAGAAAGGAATAATCAACTAGAAAATCAAAAAACTGAATTATTAAAAACGATTAATCCTGATATGAAAAATACAGGAAAGAAAATTATTCCTGTTGTTGTTCATGTAATTCATAATTTTGGAAGTGAAAATGTTACTGATAATCAGATAAACGCTGCCTTAGAATTGCTTAATAATAATATAAATGGTCAAGACGCTGACTTTGCATCTAGAACACCTGATGTTTTTGCTGCTGTTGTTGGTAATCCTAATATAGAATTTCGTTTAGCAACAATTGATCCTTATGGAAACCCAACTTCAGGTATTAATAGAGTTCAATCTTTAGAAACACAAGTTTCAAATCCTAGAAATTCGGTTAAGTCAATAAGTTATTGGAATTCATATCAATATTTAAATATTTGGGTAGTAAAAAGTTTGCCGGCTGAAAGTAATGGAGGTATTCTTCTAGGCTATGCTCAATTTCCTTATCAAGGTAGTATGTCTACAGACGGTGTAGCACTTATTTCAAGTCAATTTGCAAGCTCAACATCATCTACTTTAACTCATGAAGTTGGACATTGGCTTGGCTTACGTCATGTTTGGGGAGATGCAATATGTGGAGATGACCAGGTGGCTGACACTCCACCTCAAAGATATTCTAACGGTTTTGGAGATAATCCTGGACCTCTTCCTACAACATCTTCTTTTCCTTATCATGTAGGTCTTCAAAATCAAGGTTGTTTAGCAGATTCCTCAAATTGGGCTGGTGAGATGTTTATGAATTATATGGATTATACATCAGATCAGTACTGTACTATGTTTTCACAAGGTCAAGTTGCAGTTTTTAATGAAACTTTAGACGGAACTGATGGAGGTTTAGGATTTAGAGAATACATGTGGCAAGAAGACAATTTAATTAAAACTGGAACTATTGATGGTGCAGTACCCCCTTCTTGCAATAAACAAGCAGATTTTTCTGAAGGATTTGGTAATACATCTATTTGTCTTGGAGAAGAAACTTGGTTTAAGTCAAATAAATCAATGTTTGGCTCAACAATTTCCTCCGTTGTTTGGGATTTAGGTGACGGGACAACGAGTAATGTAGAGAATAATTTACTATATGAATATAATCAAGCTGGTAATTATGATGTTTCATTAACTATCAATTATGATGAAGTAACTAAAGTAAGTTCATATGATTTATCATCATTAGATATTAGCAATGCTTCATCTTATGATTCTTCATTTATAAATGTAATTGTACAAAGAGGATCAATAGCGGAATTAAATGGTATGGGAGCTACCAATATTACCTCTCATTATATTGATAGTCTAGGTGTTTATTTTGATTTAGTTGGTACTACTTTTTACAGAGGAGATGTTGAGCGTAAAAGATATACTGCGTTTTATAATAATTCTTGTTCTTCTACTAAAGTAAAAACAGCTTTTATGTCTGTAAACCCTACTACTGCTTCTAATTCAGCTTCCTCATATTTATATAGCTTTGATAACACTGATGATTTATTAAATGATTGGGATGTTATTTCAACAAATCAAGAAGATAATCAATGGTCATTTTTTAATCTTGTTTCTAAAAGTTGGGAATGGTTTGAAGGAACTTCAGGATCTTCTTCATGCGTTATGATGGCTGGAAAAGATGGATCTAGTATTTCCATTGATAATCTTATTTCTCCTTCTTATGACCTTAGTGGATATACTAAACCTGCAATTAGTTTTAAATATACTGGAGCTGCTGTTAATACTTTTCCATATAATGTTTTAAGTGTTTATTATACTAATAATTGTGGTGATGATTGGGCATTTTTAGGTGAATTATCAAATGTACAGGTAGCTAGAGCTGGATTATATACTCATAGTTTTTCTCCAAATGGTGATTGGGCTGATACCTTATTCACAAGAACATCTCTTAAAAATGATAATATTAGATTTAAATTTGAGTATATAAATTCTGGTGCTAGTAATAATTTCTTTTTAGATGATATTCAAATTGGTGAGGAAGATGATCTTTTAAAACA
>JABGXK010000158.1 GCA_018675825.1 Flavobacteriales bacterium
ATTTGGTATTACCTGAGTTCCTGAAATATTATAATTAGCTGGATTTCCCCATCTATATAAAATATCTCCTCCCATGCCTGAGTTTCCTCCAACATGTGTAGCGGCCTCTGCTGTAGTTGTACTATGATCTATAATATATATCTCACTTGCAAACCTGGATGAAAATGCTATCTGATCTAAATCTTCATTATAATCTACTCCATTGACATGAAACCAATCACCTCCACCCCCACCTTGACCACCACCTGTAATCATATTAATATCAATTAACTGAGGGTTCTCTGAAATAATACCATAGTTAGCTATATTAGTATCAACATCTTGAATCATATGATCCCAAATATGCCATTCCCATACAACTTGACCGCCTCCATTTCCATCACTTTCAATTTCTACAAAATGAGTTGGCCATTTATCAGAAGATGAATTTCCACCTGCATTATTAATATCTGTAGATGTCTTTACTTCCCAAGCTGTAAGGAGAACGTTATCTCCAATTAAAGTTAAATCATGATGCGATAATACTGAAGATGTAGAATAAATAAAGTCCATCACAACATTGCCATTAGGATCTATTTCCTGAACTCTTCCAGCATCTGCAGCACCATTAAGATAATTATTTGTACCTCCTGTTTGTATATTGTTTTTAGTTCCTCTAATCAGGTTCCCATTATTTTTTAATTGGACTGTATAATTACACTCAGTAGGCATCGTCCAAGTATGAGCAATATTTTGATTTTCATCAATTAAATATGTTGTGTTTGATCCCTGTTGATTATAAATTGCAAAACCATTAAAGTTTTGTGTAAAACACAAATTTGTTGTTAAAAGTAAAGCAGATAATAAAGAATATTTTTTCATTGAAGATGTGTATAAAATAAATATTTGCAAATATAAAAACTATAATAAACACTTATACAAACTTAGTGTACTAATAAATCTTTTCTTTGTAATGAACATACATTGTTATTTTACAAGTCATGAAAATCGCTTATACAATTAAAAAAATACATAAAAAAATACATAAAAAAACACTTAAATGCACTTAAATGCACTTAAATGCACTTAAATGCACTTAAATGCTTAAAAATGTATCAAAAAAATATCAAAAGTATTAAACTATAAAAGAAGAAGAAGAAGAAGAAGAAGAAGAAAAAAGTAAAAATATTAGCAATAATATTTCATAAGATTATTACCTTTAAAATAAATTTAAAACAGACTTATGAAAAAAATAATTAACTACTTTTTACAAGGATTACTTTTTATTGTTCCGATAAGCGTAACAATATATTCAGTAGTTTGGTCATTTAAAAAAATTGACAATCTTCTTGGACAGTACCTTGAAAAAAATGAAATATTCCCATTTAATGTTCCTGGAATTGGATTTGTAGTGCTATTTATATTAATTACACTAATTGGAATGGGAGGAAACAAACTAATCAGCTCACCATTTAATTCTCTTTTTAAAAAAATCCTAGAAAAAGCCCCTCTTTTAAAAACAATCTACACTTCAGTTAAAGACCTTATGAAAACATTTGTTGGTGGAAAGAAAGGTTTTGATCAAGCAGTACTAGTGAAGGTTTATGAAAACTCTACAATCGAAAGAATTGGATTTATTACAAATGAGGATCTTAATAAGCTAAATATTAGTAAAGGAAAGGTGTTAGTATACTTGCCGCATTCATATGCTATTTCTGGACAACTTTTTGTTATAGAGAAAAAAAATCTAACACTTATAGATTCTTCTTCAAGTGATATAATGAAGTTAATAGTTTCTGGAGGAGTAACAGAAATTAAAAATTAAACCTAAGTTTGCATTATCAACTAAAAAATACCTCAAATATGATAAGGAGATTAGCTTTTTTTATCATTTGTCTTAACTGTATATCTTTAATCGCTCAAAATAATGGAGATACGATAACAATTCAGACATTTGATTATTCAAGTACGACACGAGACACGGTAATTAATTTCCCTAATAATAATTCCATCACATATGAAAAAATTATTATGTCATACAATATGCGGTGCAAAGATGATGTTATAAATACTAGCGGTAGCATAAATAATATTGGCTGTGGAGCATGGGACTACAGCTGCCATACTAATATTCATGACTCAAGTAGAATAGATTCTATAAGATCAAAAACTACTAGTCACTTAATTTCTAATTTTACTGCAAACATATACCCATATAGCATAAACCCAATATATAACTACTACCAATTTTATCAGCAAAATACAACCATAAACAGTATAATATCTGAAGATTCTATAACTATTGGTACAGGTAATAATCAAGAAAATTTTGTTATCGCCACAGATAAAAACTCCAATAAATCTCAATTCCTATATAAAGCAAGCGAGCTAACTAGTTTAGGACTAACCAATGATTCAATAAATGCTTTATCACTAACAACAAATGGAGTTAGCTCTGCTAATTTTTTAAAGATCAAATTAAAGCTAACCAGTGATAGTTTGCTCAACCCATCTGAGCCTCATATTAATGGATTTACTGAAGTATATTGCTCAAATACTAATCTAAACTTAGGAGTAAATCGCTTTCAATTTCATACTCCTTTTTTATGGGATTCAACATCTAATATAATAATTGAATTTTCATCAACAAATAGTACTATCGGTTCAAACCCAACCTTGATCTATGGAGACTCTATGTCTACTACATATGGGCTTTTTTCAAATGACGCAACAAACATTGATGTTAATCAAAATGAATCAGTTTCAATACCTCATACTCCACTTAGTACAATCTCAAATGAAATCACAATTTCATTTTGGGTATATGGTGATGAAAATACACTTCCATACAATAGTACTATCTTAGAAGGCTTGGACTCAAATGGAAGCAGAACAATCAATATTCATTTTCCTTGGAGCAATAGCAGGGTTTATTGGGATTGCGGAAATAATGGAGGATCCTATGATAGGATAGATAAACTAGCTACTCAAAATGAATATTCATCAAAGTGGAACCATTGGGTATTTACAAAAAATAGTATAAGCGGAGAGATGAAAATATACAAAAACAGTATACTTTGGCATAGTGGAAGTAACAAAAATGAGACTATAAATATTCATAAATTAGCTCTTGGTTCAAATGGAAATGAAAATGGATATTTTTGGGATGGGAAAATTAAAGAACTAAGAATATTTAACAAGGAACTATCTCAAACCACAATTAGTAACTGGATGAATATCCGTCTAAATAGTAATCATCCAGATTATACAAATTTAACAGCCTACTACCCTTTCAACGAGGGTATTGGAAATACTGCTAATGACAATTCTCCTAACAGCGTAACTGCAAATTTCAACGGAAATATTGGCTGGCAATATTCAAGAGGAGAAAATATTAATCAGTTTTTTAGCCCTACTTTTTTCCGTCCTAAAATAAAAATATTTCAGGGAGATTATATTACTACCAATACAACTACTATTGTTTTAGATTCGATAATAGCCACGCCTAATACTGTACAAGAACAAAGTATTTATTCAAACTTTAATTCGCTTAATCATGATAGTATTGCAATCGTATCTTCAAATATATTTTGGCATGCTGTTAGCCATACATACGACACAAGCGGATCTATTCTAACAAGCGATACACTTCATATTGATAGTACTATTAATATTAGTGAACTAAACTATTATAAAAGATACCCTATGGCATTTCAAATCATGTCTTTTGTAACACCATATGGAGCATATCTTGATTTAGGAACAAACGGAAAAACATGGTACTTTGATGTAACTGACTTTTCCCCAATTTTAATGGGAAATAAAAGAATCAATATGACAAGTGGAGGGCAGTGGCAAGAAGATATGGATATTAAATTCCATTTCATAGTTGGAATACCCTCAAGAGATGTTGTGGATATTCAACAAATATGGAGACCACAATCAAAAGGATATTCAACAATTATAGACAATAACTCTTTTGAACCAAGAGATGTTTTACTAGACCCAAATGCCGAATCTTTTAAAATAAGAACTACAATAACAGGGCATGGGCAAGAAGGGGAATTCATATCGCAAAATCACTTTATAAATATCAATGGAGGGAATATTGAATATACTTGGCCAGTATGGACTTCATGTGGTAGTAACCCTATTTATCCTCAAGGAGGAACCTGGATTTATGATAGAGCAGGATGGTGTCCAGGGCAGGCTTCTGACTTAAGAGAAGATGACATAACATCTCTAGTTATACCCGGTCAAACACATAATATTGATTACGGTGTAATGAGTGCTTCAGGAAACTCAAACTACTGGGTAAGTAGTCAATTAGTTAGTTACAAAGGTGCTAATCACGATTTAGATGCTTCAGTCATTGATATTATATCTCCAACAAATAAAGTTAAATATTCAAGAATTAATCCAACATGTGGAAAACCAAAAATTATTATAAAAAATACTGGAGAAACAACCCTCACAAGCTTGAAGATTGAATATTGGGTAAATAGTTCTACAAATAAAGAAGTTCAAATATGGAATGGGATTCTTAATTTTCAAGAAGAACAAACTATTGAACTAAATGCACCATCAAGTCTATGGGATAATCTTCTGAGTTCTAATAATAAATTTTATATTGAAATTAGCGAACCCAACCAATCTCAAGATGAAAATATTTACAATAACTATATAAATTCAACATTTGATCCTACACCTACCTACGATAATACTTTTGCTTTATGGCTTCAAACCAATAGCGGAACAATTGGCTCTAATCAATCAGAAACATCTTGGAAGATTTTTGACAGTAACAATAACTTAACATATGAATCTGCCAATGGTGGTAGCTTAATGATTAATAGTCAATATAGAGACACTTTAATTTTTAACGATGGATGCTATAGTTTTATAATCACTGATACCGATAATGATGGTATCGATTTTTGGGCGAATAATGATGGTGCTGGAATGGCAAGATTTAGACAGATTGGTGGTAGTTGGATTAAAGTTTTTGAAGGAGATTTTGGTTCTTCTATACATCATGAATTTCAAGTTAATAATGAAACATCATATCTTGAAGAAGATATTACTAAATGGTCATTTTATCCAAACCCATCAAAAAATCAAATAAATATTAAAGGATTCTCTATTGGTATGACAGATTTTATTTTACTTGATAGCCTAGGGAAAAAACTTAAAACAGTAACTATTAATACTCAAGGAGAATTTTCTAAAAATATTGATCTTAGCTACTTAAAAGATGGTGTTTATATGATAAAAATAATCACCAATACTGAAGAAATTATAAAAAAAATTGTTAAAATATAATGAAGTATTGTAATAGCTTAACCTCATATACACGCTTTAAAACTAGAGAAGTTATGGTTGGTAGTATCGGATTTGGTGGAGACAATCCAATCCGAGTTCAATCAATGACCATAACAAATACTATGGATACCATCGCTACTGTTGAAGAATCCATAAGAATGATTGTGGCAGGCTGTGAATTAGTACGTATCACTGCTCCAAGTAAAAAAGAAGCTGAAAATTTACAAAATATTAAAGAGGAACTCAATAAAA
>JABGXK010000159.1 GCA_018675825.1 Flavobacteriales bacterium
TTTAATGATCCAGGTACAAATACTCTCTACACAGAGGTTATGAGAAAATTTAAAGAAAGAAATATTGGCAACTTTAATTCATCATTTAAAATTACAGATGAAATGTCAGAAAAAATATTTGTGATTCCATCTAAAAGAATAAGATACCTCTCTGAAATTGCTGAAAATAATAGAGCTTATGATAAGTGGGTATTGGAACAAAAAAATATAGCTCAAAATCTTTACTCTATTAATAATTCTCTCGACTTATTACACAATGCATCAAGTGAAATTAAAAATGAGTTAAAAAGTCTTTATGATCAACTATTAACTAATCTAGATCCTAAAAACAAACTACTAATTGATGGTTGGTCAGAGCTTAAAGCAAAATACAATCAAGAGTTTTTTAAGTATACTGTTAGATCAAAAGAATTATTCATAGCAACACATACTAAATCTTTATCTAGTACTGATATTCCTAAAATAAGTCTCCCAAAATATGAAGCATGGGGAGATTTACTTAATTGGCAATTACAAGAAAATGTTCCAGGGGAATTCCCTTTTGCAGCAGGACTATTCCCCTTTAAAAGAGAAGGTGAAGATCCAACTAGAATGTTTGCTGGAGAAGGGGGACCAGAAAGAACAAATACAAGATTTCACTATGTAAGTTTAGATATGGATGCTAAAAGACTATCCACTGCCTTTGATTCAGTTACTCTTTATGGTAATGATCCTGGAGATAGACTAGATATTTACGGTAAAATTGGTAATGCAGGAGTATCTATTTGTTGTCTTGATGATATGAAAAAATTATATTCTGGATTTGAACTTACAAATCCATTAACATCAGTTAGTATGACAATAAATGGGCCTGCTCCAATGCTATTGGCGTATTTTATGAATACTGCAATTGATCAAGAATGTGAAAAATATATAGTTTCTAATAATCTACAAGAAAAAGTAGAGAAAAAAATAGATAAAATTTATAAGGAAAAAGGTATTAATAGACCAAAATACCAAGGCAAAATCCCTAAAGGAAATAACGGCTTAGGGTTACTACTACTAGGTATAACTGGTGATAGACTACTTCCAAAAGAAGTATATGATAAAATAGCAAAAACTACTTTAAATCAAGTTAGAGGAACTGTACAAGCAGATATTCTAAAAGAAGATCAAGCTCAAAATACATGTATTTTTAGCACAGAATTTGCATTAAGAATGATGGGAGATGTTCAAGAGTTTTTTATCAATAAAGAAATAAGAAACTTCTATTCAGTTTCTATTTCAGGATATCACATTGCTGAAGCAGGTGCAAATCCAATATCACAGCTAGCATTTACACTTTCTAACGGATTTACATATGTGGAATATTATTTAAGTAGAGGAATGGATATTAATGAATTTGGACCTAACCTTTCATTTTTCTTTAGTAATGGAATTGATCCAGAATATTCTGTAATAGGTAGAGTTGCAAGAAAAGTTTGGGCAAAAGCAATGAAGTATAAATATGGTGCTAATAAAAGAGCACAAATGCTCAAATATCATATACAAACTTCAGGAAGATCTCTACATGCTCAAGAAATTGATTTTAATGATATTACAACAACCCTACAAGCTCTTTATGCTATATATGACAATTGTAACTCTTTACATACAAATGCATATGATGAAGCAATTACTACACCAACTGAAGAGTCAGTAAGAAGAGCGATGGCAATTCAGTTAATTATTAATAAAGAACTTGGACTCACTAAAAACGAAAATCCTCTTCAAGGCTCATTTATCATTGAAGAGCTAACTGATCTAGTAGAGGAAGCAGTATTAACTGAATTTGATAGAATAACAGAAAGAGGTGGAGTCTTAGGGGCTATGGAGACTATGTACCAAAGAAGTAAGATACAAGAAGAATCTTTACAATATGAGACCCTAAAACATACTGGAGAGTTTCCAATAATTGGGGTCAATACATTTATAAATAAAAAAGGATCTCCAACAATTATTCCTAAAGAAGTTATTAGGGCAACTGAAAAAGAAAAAAAGTACCAAATAAGTATGCTTAAAGAATTACACATAGGAAACTCTGAAGATTCAACTAAGAAGTTAGATAAAGTGCAAAAAGCCGCTATAATGAATAAAAATATTTTTGAAGAATTAATGGACACAACTAAAACATGCTCTCTAGGAGAAATAACATCTAGTTTATTTGAAGTTGGTGGACAGTATAGAAGAAATATGTAACAAAAATGATGAAAAAAGCAATAAAAATATTACTACTACTAATCATTCCATTTTCATTAATAGGTCAAAATATTGATAATATTTTTGCTGAAAAAAAGGAAATTTATTTTTCGTTTAACATAAAGGATAAAAGCCAACTAGATAGATTATCTAAAATTATATCAATTGATCATAAAACAAATAAAAAAGATGCATATGCATATGCAAATAAGAAGCAGTTTACAAAATTTTTACAAAAAAAAATAGAATTTAAAATAATTGATAATAGCATAAGCTATAATAATATATCAAAAAATAATTGGGACTATTATCCAACATATGATCAATATGTTGATATGATGTATGCCTTTGCTGATTCTTTTCCTCAAATATGTAAAATTCATTCTTTAGGGACTTTAAATTCAGGAAGAGAGCTGCTAATTATTAATATTTCTGATAATGTATATCAAAAAGAAAATGAACCTTCTTTTCTATATACTTCTTCAATGCATGGTAATGAACTCACTGGCTATGTCTTGATGATAAGACTTATAGATGATATACTTAACAACTATAATTCAGACAGTTATATAACAGATTTAGTGAATGAAATAGACATATGGATAAATCCTCTAGCAAATCCTGATGGAGCGTATGCAGGTGGTAATAGCAATGTTTGGGGTGCTACAAGATCAAATGCGAATATGGTAGATTTAAACAGGAATTACCCTGACCCTCAAGATGGACCTCATCCTGATGGAAATAGCTGGCAAGATGAAACATTAATGTTTATGGGTTTATCTGATTCAATAGATTTTAACCTTTCGTCCAATCTACATACAGGTGCAGTAGTAGCAAATTATCCATGGGATACATGGATTCAACTAACTGCAGATGATAACTGGTGGCAGCATATATGTAATGAGTATGCAGATACTTGCCAATATTATGGGAACTCAAATTATTTTACTGGATTTGATGACGGAATAGTGAATGGATATGATTGGTATGAAGTGGACGGAGGAAGACAAGATTATATGAATTACTTTAAGCATTGTAGAGAATTTACTCTTGAACTATCTAATGACAAAACTCCAAATCCATTAGATTTGCCGTATTACTGGAATGCAAATAAGAATTCTTTCTATAATTTCATGGAACAATCATTATATGGATTAAGAGGGATAATAACTGATAGCATAACTGGTTTACCTTTAAAAGCAAAAGTTGAAATTATTGGACATGATGAAGATAGTTCTCATGTTTTCTCAAGTCTTCAAATAGGTAATTATCATAGATACATATATCAAGGGAGCTATCAATTTACATTTAGTAAATCAGGCTATCATACTAAAACTATAAATGCTTCAATTATAAATAACAACTTCACAATACAAGATGTTCAACTTGTACCAATAGGCTTTGTTAGTGTAAATAACATTAAAGAAAATAAGAAAATTATTAATTCAATAGATATTCTAGGTAAAAATAATAATAATAATAATAATAATATTATTAAGATAAACATTTTTAAAGATGGATCAATTAACAAAAAAATAATTATAGACTAAAAATGAAAAAATGAAAAAAATTATAATATTTATACTTTGCTTACCATTTTTGGTGATAGCACAAGATTCACAAAAAAGAAAGGATAAATTAAAACAACAAGGATCAAGTTTTGAAACAATACAAATTGGTAGTAATATGCCAAAGATTCGAAATCAACTTAAATCAGTAGATGGAAGTATGATATCAATTATGCCGGTAAAAGAAAAAAATGGGCTATTAGTGATTTTTACATCTAATACTTGTCCATTTGTTGTGATGTGGGAAGATAGATACAAACTAATCGAGAAATTAGCTAAGAAAAATAATTTAGATTTATTCTATGTTAATTCAAATTATAAAAAAAGAAATGGTGATGATTCATTTGAGGAAATGAAAAAGCATGCAAAAAAAATGAATTATCGATACCCATACGTTTTAGATGAGAAAAGCAAATTAGCTAATAAATTTGGAGCTAAAACAACACCTCACATCTTTCTATTCAGTAATAAAAATCAATTAGTCTATAAAGGGTCAATTGATGATAATTATAAAGATATAAACGCGGTAAAAGAATTCTATCTAAAAAATGCAATAACTCAGTTAGTGTCTAACAAAGAGGTAGAACCAAGTGAAACTAAAGCAGTAGGTTGCAGTATAAAAAGATATGTACCCTAATAAATTTATGATGTTGATATATTAACAGATTACAGGTATGAGAAGACTGATATATTCAACAAGTATTAATAGAAGATAATATTCTTCAGATAGCTCTAGAAAAAAAATAAGCTGATACTATTTCTCGGAAACTAAAAAAATATCAAACTCTATATCATCATATATAATTTTATCTCCAAGATCTTTAAAAATATTACCAGACTTATATTCAACGCCCCACTTTGTTCTATCAATAATTATTTTAGCAATAGCAGAAAAAGAATTTCCATTAACATTGATATCTGCAGTAAAAGAAACAGGATTTGTTATGCCCTTAATAGTCATATTAGCTATTATCTGATATTGATTGTTTTTTACTACCTGAATGCTAATGATTGATAATGAAGCTTCATCAAAACTTTCAACATCAAAAAAGTCTTCAGCCTTTAAATGATCTACAAGATATTGATTTTTTTTCTCAGATTCAATATCAGAACAAGTAATAGAATTCATATCTAAAATAAAATTACCACCTACAACCTTGCCGTGATCAAAAGTTAGATGTCCAGATTTTAAATTAATATTTCCAGTATGTGATCCTGTTGGCTTACTTCCAGTCCAAATTACAGTTGAACTCTTTTTATTTACTTTAACATTATTAGTATGAAAAGTGAAAGAAAACTGAATTAAAAATAAAAGTGAAAGTAATTTAGTAATGAGATTTTTTTGCATAAGAATATATTTTTGAGCAAATTTAGATAATTTTACGTTAATATAAATTATAGTGATAGAAATAAAAAAAATATTATTTGAAGACAGTGAGAATATGAAAAAATGTTTTTCAATTAGAAAAGAAGTATTTATAGAAGAACAAAGGTGTGACCCTAATGATGAATATGAGAATGAAGAAGAATCAATACATTTTCTACTCACAAAAGACAAAATTCCTTGCGCAACAGCAAGATACAGAGAAACAGATAAAGGAATTAAGATGGAGCGATTTGCTGTGTTAGAGTCTCAAAGAGGAAAAGGATATGGTTTAGAGATACTAAAAGCCATAATAGATGATGTTTCAGCTATAAAATGCGTAAAATATCTTCATGCCCAAGTACAAGTTGTAAAGTTTTACGAAAAAGTCGGCTTTAAAAAAATAGGAGGAGCATTTGATGAAGTAGGAATAATGCATTATAAAATGGTGTTAAATTAAAAAGTAAAATTTAAGATACATTTGCATAAAACAATTAATAAAGAAATTACAATGAAACAAATAATATATTTACTAATATCTTTAACTTTTTTTGCATGTTCAAATAATGAAAAAAAGCAAATGATATTTGGTGATCAAACTATAAATGAAGAAGGTAAAATAAATGGCTTAGAATTATTAGAAACACTTTTATTACAAGACTCTGCCCAAGTTAAAGTAGAAGCAGTAATTAATAGTATCTGTCAGAAAAAGGGGTGTTGGATGTATGTTAATTTAGCAGAAGAAGTAGAAATGCTTGTAAGATTTAAAGACTATGATTTCTTTGTACCAATGGATGCTTCTGGAAACATGGCAATTATTGAAGGGTTAGCAAAAGTTGATACATTATCAGTTGAATGGTTGAAACATCTTAAAGAAGATGCAAATGCTACTCAAGAAGAAATTGATGATATAACTGAACCTAAAATAATATACAGTATCGCAGAGGCAACTGGAGTAATTATTTATTAATTAAAAAAATTGTTTAAAACACTATTTTATTTTCTTTTAGCATGTTTATTTTTCAGCTGTTCAACAAAAACTGAAGAATGTAAAAAAAATCAAATCAATCCAAATGGTGATAGTGAGCTAGCTTTAGTTATGCGTGCTCTATATAATAATACATTAAGTATTAAATCAGAATATATTAAAAATATAGACTCAATCTCAAATATTAAACTCAATCTTAATATTATTGAAGATTTTACATTAAACTATGAGGCTTTAAATCATGCAGAACCAACAGATCGCGATTTAAGAAACAACGATATCTACAAAGGTTTTGCAGACATATACATAAATTCATCTACAGAATTTCTTACTAATAAGTATTCCAAAGAAAATTATAACTTAATGGTTAATAATTGTATTAAATGTCATGAGCAATTTTGTTTAGGAACAATTGATAAGATAAGGAAACTTCATATTAGATAAATGAATCTTGAAATCATAATTACTGAAGATGGTTCAAGTTCAATTATAAATAAAGACATCAATGAATGTTACCATTCTACAAGCGGAGCTATTAATGAATCAGAACATATATACATAGAAAATGGCTTACTTGCGTGTGAAAAAAAGGAAATAAATACTCTTGAAATAGGATTTGGTACAGGATTAAATGCATTATTGACTCAAATAATATGTGATAAGAATAAAATTAATAACAATTATCATTCTATAGAAAACTTACAAATATCAACTACAAAGTATTTAGCTCTTAATTATTGCAAACAACTTAATATTAAAAATGATAATTTCATTAAAATGCATAGTTCATCTTGGGGAGAGAAAATCACTATTTCTAAATACTTTAGTTTACTAAAAATTAATATAGACCTGCAAACATTTCATCCAACAATTAAGTATGATCTTATATACTTTGATGCTTTCTCCCCAAAGAAACAACCAGAATTATGGACTTATGATATATTTAAAAAACTTTATAATAATTTAAATAAAAATGGGGTTCTTGTAACTTATTGTGCAAAAGGAGCTTTTAAAAGAATATTAAAGAAAGTAGGTTTTGAGGTTTTTTCTTTAAAAGGACCTATTGGAAAAAGAGAAATAACTCAAGCTATAAAAAGATAGAATCTAAGATATTCTTCATTCCCTTATAAGCTGAAAAAAAAAGTAGTGGCAAAAAACATGTGGCAATAATAATCACAGTATAACTACCATGTCTATAATTATTCCAGCCAATAGTGAAAAGCAGAGCATCTGCACCTATAATTATAGCAGTCACTGATAGCCATATAGCACCTTTAATAATTTTATCCTTATAAAGATCAGGTTTTTTTTCTGAATCCTTATCTTTTTTAAAATTAGCCATTAATATATTTTAAAACTTCTCTAACTGAACCATGTTTATTTAATAATTCTTTTGCTTTATCATAAGAATAGCTTGTCTTTTTCATAACCATTTTAGTTCCTCTATCTATTAGTTTAGTATTTGATAACTGCATATCAATCATCTTATTACCTAAAACTTTACCGAGCTTAATCATACTAGAAGTTGTAATCATATTTAAGACTAATTTTTGTGCAGTTCCTGCTTTCATTCTTGTACTTCCAGTAACAAATTCTGGTCCTACTATTACTTCAATAGGATAATCAGCAACTAAGCTTAATGGACTATCTAAATTACAAACTATGCAAGCAGTTGTAATGTTATTTTTTTGACATAGTTGTAGTGCACCTATAACATAGGGAGTAGTTCCTGAAGCTGCAATACCAACTACAACATCATTAATATTTATATTAAATTCTTTTAAATCATTCCATCCAAGATTTGGATCATCCTCAGCAAATTCTACTGCTTTTCTAATTGCACTATCACCTCCAGCAATTATTCCAATGACTAACTCATTGGAGACGCCAAAAGTTGGAGGACACTCAGATGCATCAAGTATTCCTAATCTACCAGAAGTGCCTGCTCCAATATAGAATAATCTTCCACCAATATTAATTTTTTGAACTATTATATCAACTAAAATAGAAATTTCCTTAATACTACCTTTTATAATAGAGGGTACAGTCTTGTCTTCTTTATTTATATTATTTAATAACTCTTCTGTACTCATCTTCTCTAAAGAATTATAATGAGAATCAGATTCTGTTATTTTATTCATAAATAGTTAGTAGAGCTCAGGAAATTTTATAGGATCAACCTCATTCATCATCTTATATGCTTTTTCAAAAACATCCTCAATAGAAGGTTTACTAAAATAATCACCATCTTTACCATAAGCGCATCTATGAGCTTTAGCAGCAAGAGTCTGGGGCTCACTATCTAAATGGAAAAATGCTTTCTGATCCTCAATAATATTTTGTAAAATATAAGCACTAGCTCCTCCTGGAACATCTTCATCTACTACAAGCAATCTATTTGTTTTCTTAACACTCTCAACAATCATACTATTTATATCAAGAGGAACCAAAGTTTGAACATCTATCACCTCAATGCTAATATTTGACTCTTTTAATTGTTTTGCCGCTTCAGTAACAATTCTCCATGTTGATCCATAAGTAACAATCGTAATATCATTACCAGACATAGTTACTTCAGGGATACCTAAAGGTGTTCTAAATTCACCCATATTACTAGGTAGTTGTTCTTTTACTCTATAGCTATTTAAACACTCAATAACCATTGCAGGTTCATTTGCAGCCATTAGCGTATTATAAAAACCAGCAGCTTTAGTCATATTTCTTGGGACACATAAATTAACACCTCTTGTTCCATGTATAACCATACCCATTGGAGAACCTGAATGCCAAATACCTTCTAACCTATGACCTCTAGTTCTGATAATTACAGGAGAGATTTGTCCACCATGAGTTCTATAATGCAAAGTTGCAATATCATCAGCCATTGTTTGAAAAGCATATAAAAGATAATCTAAATATTGCATTTCAGCAATTGGACGTAGACCTCTAAGAGAAAGCCCTATACCTTGACCTAAAATTGTTGTTTCTCTAATACCAGTATCAGCAACTCTTGTTTCTCCATATTTTTCTTGTAAACCTTCAACACCTTGATTTACACCACCAATCTTTCCAACATCTTCTCCAAAAATCATTGCTTCAGGAATATTACTAAACATTTTATCAAAATTATCTCTAAGAATAATTCTACCATCAACTTCTTCAGTATTATTTTTAAATTCTGGAAGAACTTCCTTTATTTTTCTTGCAGAAAATTTAGTTTCATTATATAAATTTGTGTTATATCTATTAAAATTTTCTGATTTAATTCTATTTAAAAAATCAACTAAATCAGATTTATTTATATCTTTATTATTAGCAATACGTACTAAAACTTTTCTAGCAACTGACAAAAAATCTCTTCTAAAAAGACCAAAAGATGAAGCTTGTTTTAAATTAGATATCCATCCATCTAATTCCTCTATATCACATTCCTTAGAAATTTTATTTAAGATTAATAAAAGCTCATCAAGTTCAGCTTTTAATGGGTTTTGATATTCTAACCATGCTTCTTTTTTAGATTGCTTAACAGAATCTTTAACTTTCTTATTTATATCATTTAATTCTTCTTGAGTAGCAATATTATTACTAACAATCCATCTTGAAAATTGCAAAAGACAATCATAATCTTTTTCCCACTGAAGTCTTTCTTTAGTTTTATATCTTTCATGAGAACCAGATGTTGAATGACCAGTAGGTTGGGTCATGTCAATTACATGAATTATTGATGGAATATGTTTTTCTCTTGCTAATTTCTCAGCTCTTTCATAAGTATCTACCAATGAAGGATAATCCCAGCCTTTAACCTTAAAAATTTCAAAACCTTCACCTTTTTCATCTCTTTGAAAGCCTTTTAAAACTTCTGAAACATCCGATTTAGTCATTTGATACTCATTTCCAACTGAAATTCCATAACCATCATCCCATACCGATATAATTGCAGGAACCTGAAGAACCCCAATTGCATTAACTGCTTCAAAGAAATGACCCTCAGCACATGAAGAATTTCCAATTGTACCAAAAGCAATCTCAGAACCATTATTAGAAAATGATTTTTTATGAGATAAATCTTTATTATTTCTATATACTTTTGATGCTTGAGCTAAACCAACTAGGCGAGGAAAATTAGAAGCTAAACAAGCCATGTCAGATGTAGAATTTTTTTGTTTCATTAAATCTTTCCATGTTCCATCATTATTTAAAAAACGAGAGCCAAAATGATTCATCATCTGTCTAGATCCAGAACTTGGTTCTGCAGATAGTTCAGGGTTACCATATAAGTGAGCAAACATTTGTTTTGTTGTTAGTTGACCTAAACACATCATCAAAGTTTGATCTCTATAATAACCCGCTCTAAAATCACCATCCTTAAAAACTTTGGCTAGTGCAATTTGGGCTAATTCTTTTCCATCACCAAAAATTCCAAAACTTCCTTTACCAGACAAGACATCTCGTCTACCCAACAATGAAGATTCTCGAACTTCATTAATCAATCTAAAATCTGATAAA
>JABGXK010000160.1 GCA_018675825.1 Flavobacteriales bacterium
ATTTTTTACAGCAGCTCTTGCAATGACTACGTTATTTGCTTCTGCACAATTCATGGTAATTACTACAGTTCAGGAAGCTTCTGATGAAGCTGAAGGTTTTGAAATGGAGCAAGTAACTGAGAACATTGGTCTTGGTTATATGCTGAATGACAAAATAACTGTTGGTTTACAAAGATCAGGTGAAGATGTAAATGGTGATGCTAAATTTGACTTATGGGCTCGTTACAGCTTTGGAGATAATATGTGGGCAACTGTTCAAGCACCATCAGAAGAATCAAGCGACAACCTATCAGTAGGTGTTGGATATTCTTTAAATGTATGGAGTACATTATACGTTGAGCCAAGCTATACTATGAAATTAGATAGTGATAGTGATGAAGACGGAACGCTTAACTTAGGATTAGCTTACAGATTCTAAACAAAATTTTAAACTTTAAAAAACCACCTTATAGGTGGTTTTTTTTTGCTTTAATTTTTATTTAGAGAAAAGTTCTTTAGAAAGCAATAATGCTTTAGTAATACCATTTACATTAGATCCTCCAGCAGTTGAATAATAAGGCTGTCCTCCTCCAGAACCAGATATCTCTTTTGCTATATTATTTATAAAATCAGAAGAGTTATAGCCTTGAGAGACTAAATCATCTGATATCATTAAACTAATTAATGCTTTATTATTCGATTTAACAGCAAGCACAACTACAAGTTTAGTTTTGGAACGAAGAATAGATGCTATCTCTTTCATAGAAGATGGATTTAATTCTAGCTCCTTAGAAACAAAATTAATACCACTAATTTCTACAGTTTCATCTAGAAGCTTATAAGACAAAGTTACTAAAGCTTCTTTTTGGAAATATTTTAATTCTTTTTCAAGAATTTTATTGTCTTTCTTTAACTTTTTGATTGAACCAAGAAGGTCTTTATTCTTTAAAGTTAATTCAGCATGTTTCACCAAATCATCTTGCTTATTTAGATAATCTAGTGCCACCACACCGGTTATAGCCTCAATTCTTCTAATTCCAGAAGCTACTGATGCTTCGCTAGTTATCTTAAGCAAACCTATTTCTCCAGTATATTTAACATGAGTTCCGCCACATAATTCTTTTGAAGAGTCAAACTCAATAAGCCGAACCTTATCTCCATACTTCTCTCCAAATAACATAAGTGCTCCTAATTTTTTAGCTTCAGATAATAAAATATCATTAGATACATCTAGAGATATGTTATTAAGAATTTTACTATTAATTTCTTGTTCAATTTCTTTTAATTGCTCTTTGGTAACACTAGAGAAATGAGAGAAATCAAAACGCAAATAGGAATCTGATACCAAAGATCCTTTTTGCACAACATGATTACCTAAAATATTTCTTAATGTATCATGAAGCAAATGTGTAGCAGTATGATTTCTTGAAATTCCTAGCCTCCTATCTTTATCAATGGATGCTAAACATGGTGATGATAGTTCGACAGGTAATTTATCAACAATTTGATAAATCAGATTATTTTCTTTTTTAGTGTCTATAACTCTAATCTTTTCGTTTTCAAAGATCAGAAATCCAGTATCTCCAATCTGACCTCCTCCTTCAGCGTAAAATGGTGTTTTATCTAAGGTAATATGATACAGAGATTGGTCCTTAACAGAAGAAATCCTATATCTAGAGATAGTTGTTTTAAAATCAAGAGATTCATAGCCTACAAAATCTTCATTACTATTTTCTAAAAGAACTTTCCACTGTCCAACATCATTATCTGCTGTTTTTTTTGATCTATCCTGTTGTTTTTTCATCTCAATATCAAATTCATTTTCATCAAAATCTATATTCTTTTCTTTTAAGATAAGCTTTGATAGATCTTTCGGAAATCCATAAGTATCATATAATTCAAATACCTGAACTCCAGAAATAAGAGAGGAGTTAGCAGTAAAATCTTCTATTCTTTTTAATCCTGAAGCTAATGTTCGAAGAAATGATTCCTCCTCTTGTTTAATAACATTCTTAATTAAATCTTTCTGAACTATTAATTCATTGTAATGATCTCCAAGTACTAAAACCAAAACATCGACTAACTCAAAAATAAAAGGGGTTTTAAGATCTAGGAAAGTATATGCATAACGAATCGCTCTTCTTAAAATTCTTCTAATAACATAGCCTGCCTTTACATTAGAAGGTAACTGATTATCTGCTATTGAAAACGCAACCGCTCTAACATGATCAGCAATAACACGCATAGCTATATCAACCTTACTGTTATCACCATATCTTTTATCAGATAAATCTGCAATTCTTTGAATCAATGATTGAAAAATATCAGTATCGTAATTAGATCTTACATTTTGTGTAATCATACATAAACGCTCAAAACCCATTCCTGTATCAACATGATGAGTGGAAAGCTTATTTAGAGTACCATCATTGTTTCTATTATATTCCATAAATACAAGGTTCCAAATTTCTATAACATCTGGATGGTCCTTATTTACCAATTCACTGCCAGCAACACTACCTAACTGATATTCTGGTCTATTATCATAATGAATTTCTGTACATGGGCCACAAGGACCAATTTCTCCCATCTCCCAGAAATTATCATTTTTATTTCCAAAAATTATCTTATCCTCATTAACATATTTCTTCCAATATTTTAATGATTCAGAATCAATAGCAACTTTGTCATTATCATTACCTTCAAAAATTGATACATATATCCTGTCTTTATTAAGATTACATTTATCTACTAGAAAATTCCAAGCTAAAGAGATTGCGGTCTCTTTAGAATAATCTCCAAATGACCAGCTACCAAGCATCTCAAACATAGTATGATGATATGTGTCATGACCAACCTCTTCTAGATCATTATGTTTACCAGAAACTCTAATACATTTTTGAGAATTAGCAACTCGCTTAAATTTTGGAGTATCAATATCTAAAAAATAATTTTTAAATTGATTCATTCCGGCATTTGTAAACATTAAAGTTGGATCATTTTGCACGACAATTGGAGCTGAGCATATAATATCATGATCATTTGCTTTAAAAAATTCTAAAAATAATTTTCTTAGATCGTTAGAGTTCATGTAACTATATTTTAAAGCTTTAGTTTAATAATCTGCTGGAAATCAATATTCTTTAATAGCTTATCTAATGTAATATTACTAAATTTGTACTAATTAATTTGATATGGCAAAGATAAAATATTATTACGATACCAAAACATTAAGTTATAAGCGAATTAAACTATCTAAATTAGAAAAGACTAAAAGATACCTGTCATTTTTCTTCTCTAGTATTTGTTTCTCAATAGTTATAATTGTACTTTTTTTTAAATTCTTTGATAGTCCTAAAGAAAAAAAATTAAAAAACGAAATTACCAACCTTATAAGTCAATATAAAGTCATTGATGATAACATGAAACAAATAGAGATAGTTCTTGATGATATTCAGTTAAGAGATGATAATGTATACAGAACAATTTTTGAAGCAGATCCTATACCAAATTCAATAAGAAAACAAGGTTTTGGAGGAGTTAATAGGTATAAGAAACTTGAAGGATATTCAAATTCAAAAATTATAATTAATACAACTAAGAAGATTAATCAATTAACAAAGCAGTTATATCTTCAATCAAAATCCTTTGATGAAATTATTAATCTAGCTATTAATAAAACAGAGATGTTATCATCAATTCCAGCAATACAACCTGTCTCAAATAAGGATCTTAGTAGAATGGCAAGTGGTTATGGATATAGAATTCATCCCATATACAAAACAAGAAAGCTTCATACAGGGATGGATTTTTCTGCTAAAGTTGGAACAGAAATCTATGCTACCGGAGAGGGAACGATTTCTAAAGTTAGAAGAAGTAAAAGAGGATATGGGAATCATGTGAAAATTAACCATGGTTTTGGATACGAGACATTATACGCGCACATGTCAAAATATATTGTAAAGAGAGGGCAGAAAGTTAAAAGAGGAGAGGTAATTGGTTATGTTGGAAATACAGGAACATCAGTAGCCCCACATTTACATTACGAAGTACATAAAGATAAACGAAAGATAAATCCTGTAAATTTCTATTACAATGATTTAAATCCAGAAGAATACGAAAAAATGCTAGAGATAGCATCTCAGTCTAACCAATCTTTTGATTAATAAATATGCATAAAAAAGAAAATCAAAAGATTTTTTACAAAATTGGAGAGGTTGCTAAAGAGCTAAATGTAAATGTCTCACTTATTAGATTCTGGGAAAAGGAATTTGAGATTTTAAAGCCGAAAAAAAATAAAAAAGGAAATAGACTTTTCACAAAAAAAGATTTTAATAATCTGCATATAATCTATCATCTAGTTAAAGAAAGGGGGTTTACCTTGGATGGAGCTAAACGAAAATTAAAAGAAAATAAAGAAGATACAACTGATAATCTTAGCATAGTTAGTCATCTAAAAGAAATTCGAAAGTTTCTTGTTGAACTTAAAAAGCAAATTTAGTTCGTTATGGATGAATTAGAATTCATAGAAATTAAAGAAAAAC
>JABGXK010000161.1 GCA_018675825.1 Flavobacteriales bacterium
AAATAATATGGAAAGATTTTTTTGATTTTGAATAAACAGACTTATATATATATATGTATATATGGTTATAAAATAATAGGAGAAAAATAAGTTATGAATAAACAACAACTCGTGAAGTTTATTAGTAAATACAATTTAGGTGGACTTGTCAATTCAGCGATTTTATCGTTTAAAGATAATACACTAAATACTAGATTTACATCAGGTGATAAATCACTACTTGGAATTTTATCAATGGATAAATGGGATTTTGAAGATGGTGAATTTGGAGTATATAATACAGAACAACTTGTTAAATTATTGTCAGTTCTTGATGATGATGTAACGATGTCAGTTACAAAAGCTGGAGATAAAGCTGTTTCAATACAGTTATCAGACACAGTATCTAAAGTTAATTATATGTTAACTGATACATCAGTAATTAGTAGACCACCAGTTCCAGAAAGCCTTCCACAAAATTTTGAATTAAAGATTAATATTAATCCACAATTTATTTCAAAATTTATTTCTGGAAAACAAGCTCTAGCAGAAACTGATACATTTACAGTATTTACTAAAAATGATACTACTAGTATTGTTATTGGATATGCTTCTGTTAATACAAATAGAGTAACAATACCAGTTTCAACAACTGAGTATAAACAAATGGATTTAATTTCATTTAATGCTACAAATTTTAAAGAGATACTTTCTGCTAATAAAGAATGTGAAAGTGCTCTTTTAGAAGTTAGTCCTGATGGGATAGCTAAGATTACATTTAAGATTGATAATTATAAGTCAACATACTATTTGGTAGCGGTTCAAGACGTAGACTAATGTTAGATGGATTAAGGGTTTTACATTATGTATCACCAGTTAGGTTTGATACGAGTGGTGTGTTTCAACACGATTTTGATTCAAATTACAAAGTTGTTGAGAAAACAATATCGTTCTTACCTAACTGTCATCATTATGTAGTTGTACCAACTAAACATAATATACCAGATACAAGAGATAATGTTACTTTCATAACATATCCATATTCAAGAGATTTATTAGCTAATAGGTCTTACTTTGATGGAGTAACTTTTAGAAAGTTATTTGATTTTAGATATATGGATTTTGATTTTGTGTTTTGTCATCAACCTGAAATGTTATATAATATTTTAGTATCATTTAATGACAAAAGATACGGTCAGAATATGAATCGTTTTCTTTTCTTTCACTGGGTGGATTGTACTCAAAGTAGAGCTTCAAGTGCTATACCACCAGCGTTTATGAGACAATTAGAAGGTATAAACTTATGTGATAAAACCTTTTTCCATACTGATATAGCTTCAGATTGGTTAATGAATAATTTTAAAAAACAACAGAGTACTAACTCTAATCATCAATATATTAAAGATAAAACAACAACGTTTCCATTATCAGCTAATAAGTTAGATAAATCAGAACCTTTTAAAATGAATCGAAATAATGTATTAGTATTTAATCACAGATGGGCTAAATCAACTGGTGTAAACAGAATGATGGAGTATACGGAAGATTTACCTGATTATAAAGTTTGGTGTACTGATTACCAAGCTCCAGAAGATTACGTTGGTTCTAAACTAAATAGTGGTCAATACAGATATCTATTAGAAAATTCATTAGGTAGTATGTGTTTTGTAGATAATTATGCTACTTGGAATTTATCAATTCAAGATGGTCTTTCAGTAAATAAACCTGTTTTGATATATGACCAACCTGCTATGAGAAAAGTAGTTGGTGATAATTATCCATTGTTTTTTAAAACTAAAGATGAATTTCAAACACAAGTAAAAAATCTTAAAAATATGAGTAACTTTACTTGGGAAGTTAAAAATCACGATAAGGTTTTTTATAATAATTTACTTGATAGTATGGAAAATATAATGGGTAAAGAGAGAAAACACATACCGAAAGACGCTATGAATTGGTTGTATTGTATTTTAAATGGTATAAATTACAAACACGATATAGCAAAACAAGTACAACCAAACATACAATTAAATTCTGTATGGCAATATATTCGTAGATACTTATTAGAGATAGGTGTAAAAGATGATATCAATAGTCCGTATGTAAATTATTCTATACCTGATTATATGAGAACTAGAGTAGAAGATATGGTTAAAGATGTCAAATTAGAGATAGAACCCACAACTATCAAAAGAAAAATAGTTACAAAAAAACATAATTGGTTTTAATTAATGAATAAAAATAATACAAATACTCTATGGGTAGAAAAATATCGGCCGACCACACTAGATACTTACATTGGAAATGAACATCTAAAGAGTAAAGTATCTATATACCTTGAGAGTGGAGACTTACCACATCTTTTATTGTATGGGAAGGCTGGTACAGGTAAAACCACTCTCGCTAAATTGTTGGTAAATAATATAGAATGTGATTACCTATACATTAATGCAAGTGATGAAAATAATGTAGATACAGTTAGAAATAAAGTTAAGAACTTTGCTTCAACT
>JABGXK010000162.1 GCA_018675825.1 Flavobacteriales bacterium
CTTCAAAAAGATGGCTTGATGTATTTAGTTTCTACTGGGATAATAATCCTGAAATAAATAATTTATTTAGCCTATTAAATGCTGATTTAGAAAGACTTGGATATAGCAAGTCGATATATCTAAGTGAATCATCTATTTTAAGAGGTGGTGGTGAAGTTTTAGATGTCACAAGAGTTAAAGAGATGTTTAATGTGGATACTTTGGATCAAACTGTATATTGTGAAGATAAAGAAATAACAATAGACACAAATAGATTAAGTGCAGTAATTTCTGAAGTTACTTTAAGTGTTTCTGAAAACTTAAAAAGTAAAAAAGAATTTATTCAGAACACCGATTTACTAGATTTCCCAGGAGCAAGAAGTAGATTAGTATTAAATAAAATTACTAATGAAGAAACTCCATTAATGTTCTTAAGAGGTAAAATATCTTATTTATTTAAAAAATATTCTACAAATTTTGAAATTAATAATCTCTTGTTCTGTATAAATGATCAACAAATAGAGGTTAATGAATTACCCTCATTACTAAACGAATGGATTTCTACAAATATCGGAGACTCTATAGATCATAGAAGTACTGTAATATCTAACCTAAATACTAATCCATTATTTGTAATATTTACATTCTTTAATAATCAACTTATATTTGACTCAACTAATGATGATAATGATTTAGATTATAAATGGGATAATAGGTTTATTAAATTTTTTAAAGAAGGAATTATTTCAACAAATTATGATTGGGATACTAAATGGACAAACAAAAACAAACTATTTAATAATTTCTTCATGTTAAGAGATTATAAATATTCATCAGATATATTTAATGGCTATAATGAAAAGGGAACTGAGGATGCAATTAATAAAAGTAGAGTTGATTATCTCAAAAAACTTAAAGATTCCTTTATTAGCTATCCATTTGTAAATGATCATTTTGATAGTCCTGAGAAGAGTTGGGATGCAGCAGCATCAATAAATTGTGATGGAAGTGAGTTAATGATTCAAAAACTATTACCATCAGCAAATAATCTTGTGAAAGTTAACAATTGTATAAAAAGATGTAACCAAATAAAAGATCAGGTTTTAGAATGCTTAAATAAATACTATATTTCAGATAATAAAGAAGAAGAAAGAAATAAAATAAAGAAAAATTCATTAAATTCTTCACTCTCATTGTCACAATTTATTTCCAACCAACCACATAAATTTTCATTATTTCTCCAATCTTTTCAAGTATTAGAATCTGAAATATATAATATTTTTCATGAAAATATAAACTATGTAAAAGTTGAATCTTCCTTCTCTTCAAAAGAATTACTTTCCAATATTTACCCATATCTATCAGATAATAATTCCATAGAGGAAAATATAGAAATAATTAGAAGACAAGAAGACCTAAGTACCAAAGAGGATGTAATAGAAATTTTAGAGAATCAAGGAATTGATTTGTCACAATTCAAAAAAATAGAAACTGTAAATGAACTTGGAATTATTTTAGATAAGATAATTAAATTCTGGGAAGAGAAAGTAAAGCTTAATCCAAATAAAATGGATCATAATTTATTAAATCAAATACTCTCAGATCTATCAATAACAATGAGAGTTAATGGACTATTAGAAAAGATTCAAGATGAATTAAGTCCAAAATTTAATAGATTCCAAATTGAAAGAGAAGATGAAATTTATTTTGCTGCAATAACAACAAACTTGATAAATGAATTTATTACAGATTTTGGTACAAAAAATTTTGATAAACAAACTTTTTCAAAATTGCAAGATATATTGTCTGAAAATGAAAGAGCAGCACACTTAGAATTAGCAAGCTATAAATCATTACCCAATATTAGTGATCTAAATAATATATTTAATGATAATCTATTAGACACAAAAAATAGTTTTAAGAATTACCTATCAAATTTAGCAGAATGGAAATTAAGAATGAAAATAGCTCTACTAAACAACTGCGGTTATATTGATAACGAAAAAAACAACGGAAAAATAAAAGAACTACTTCATTCTATTAATAATGTGAATTTGTCTGTTAAATAATGATAAGATTCTATGTTATTTCTACTTCTGATTTTCATCCAATTTCATATAGAAATATTTATTTATATAGTGAGTATGGTAAAATAAAAAATTTTCTAGTTTCAAATAATCAAAAAGAACTATTAAATGTTCTAGCAATTCCACATAAAAATAAAAATAACATTGAATGGAGTGCTGATAATCATAATGAAATAAGAAAACTTGATAAATATGATATAAATCAACAAAATAAGATTTTAATTAAATATGATAAATTCCTAAATTCATATAATAATTTTATAAATGATCTTAAATCGTCAAAGAATAAAGATAATAGAAATTGGGGAGAATTATTATTTACATTAATTCAAGGAACTGCAAATGAATTATTTTTTGATGGAGATAATATATTTATTACTTGGGGATGGAGATTACTAGATCAAAACAGTAAAAAACTAATTCCATTTTATAGTCCACAACAAACTATATTAGAAGATAATACTCTAAAACAAGAAAATAATAAAAATGAATCGGAGCAGCTGCAAATTAATGAAGAATACAATGAAGTTTTAATAGAAGAGGAAGTGAAATTTTCTTTATTAGATAAGCTTTACTTATTTTTTAAACGTAATTGGTGGATAGTACCATTACTTTCATTTCTTATTCTTATCGCATTACTTTTTAGGTTATGAAAAAACAATATATAAGAATTAATTACAAATAAATAGCTATCAAAATATGACTTTAAAATACATTCTCGATGCATAATAATTCTCAAGAAAAATTTAGAAAAATATTATTTGTATTAACACCGATAATATTATTTTCTATATTAATTATTATTCTGTTTAAAGGCTGTGGCTCTCAAAATATAAATTATAATAAATTAGAAGAAGAGGAAATTATTATAGATGGTGAAATTGTAATGCAACCTACAAGTAATTGTAGAGCTCATTTTTCAGGAGGTTTTATTTCAGATCAATATGAAGATGAAAATGTTAGTGCAATTTATAAAATTGATGAAATGAGTGAGTATGTTGGTGAAGGAGAATACCCTAGAGCTATAGCAGCATTCCCAAAATCTAATTCTAGTACATTTGACGGGATTGCCATTGATAATAATACAAGAGTTATCATATATAGTGAAGAAAACTATAAGGGAGAAATTTTATTGAATGAAAATGGTCCAGCAATTATTCTAAATTTATTTCGAATTAAAGAATATTCAGAAAAAATAAATGAGATCTTATCCAAAGAATTTATATTACCATTAAATACTAATTATCCTCCTTCATGTAGAAAAATCAGTGAAACTAATATGATTGATTGGTCTAAGGGTTCCTTAAAAGTTATCTGCAATGAATAAACTAACTACAATTTCAACAAAAAGTTATATTCCATTATCATATAAGGATGAATATTTTTATAGTAAATATGAAAAAATACAATCCTTTATAAAAAATCAATTAGGGGAAGATTTTTCAAATATATTGGCATTACCAATAATTAAAGATGGAGAAGTTGAATGGCAAATAAAATCAAAAAATACTTTTCAAAGAGTTTCTGATTATTCAAAATCAGAACAAGATGAAATACTAACAATTTATTGGAGTAAGATAAATACAATCAATCAGCTAAGCACTACACTATCTTCTTCAAATTCAATTGATAAAAAAAGATGGTCTAAGCTAATAGATGAAGTCTTTAATAGTAATAATAATATCATATTCTCAGATGGCAAGAATATAATTTTGTTATGGGGCTGGAAGTTTAATTCTAAAGATGAAAACTATAATCCTATTCCAATAATAAATCCCAAACCGACACCATCAATTATAGTTCATGAAAAGCCTACACCTAAAAATCCTAAAATAAGTAAAAAGGAACCTCCAATAATTCCACAACCTTGGTATTTATTGCTTTGGGAATGGATTAAAAGAAATTTCAAGAGGTTTTGGTGGTTAATTTTACTGTTTTTATTACTCTGGTATTTATTAAATCTAGATACTTGTTCATATAACAAAGCAAGAGATAATAATTTCACTAAATATAATTCCCCAAAAAATATAAAAAAGAAAATTTATAATAATCCAAATAACAATTCAGATGATTGGAATATAGACAATAATAATACTGGTCTACAAACAGATGAATTCCAACAAATAATTAATAATAACCAACCACAAGAACTCTATGAAAATCTTTTGATAGATGAAAATGGCAACCAGAGACTACTCCCAAATCGACCAAATGTAACTATACCTATTAACAGAGACAATTTGATAATGGATATAAACAAACATCAAATGATTGCTCCAGATAGGATTAATATATATCTCAAAAATAAGAATGACAAGATTAAAGATTTTGCTGTAAAATTTAAAGAAAAATTCCCAAATTCAGATTATCAGATTATTTATAGGGATGAAAATATGAGAAGAATACAAATTAGAGTTCCGGAAATTAAAAGAGAAGAAATTAAGATTAAAATAAAAAATGATTTCAATGAATTTAATTTACTTATATGGGATGAAACTATTTTTCAGCAAGGCACATTTACAGACCCAGGACTTAGAGATAGGGATATAAATTATTACTTTAAGAATATTAATATGTTTGAAGCATGGAAAAAAACTTCAGGAAGTAAAGATATTATTATTGCTATTATAGATGATGGTTTTGATCTAGATCATGATGAACTTAATGATAACATCATAAAGCCCTATAATGTTTTAAATCATAATGATATTGTCTATGCTAATAATAATCTCAATCACGGAACTCATGTTGCTGGCTTAGCAATTGCAGAAAAGAATAACAATTTTGGTGTCTGTGGTATAGCACCAGATTGTAGTTTTATGCCTATACAGATTGGCAGTGAAAGCTATCCAGGATCATTTGCTATGTCAGATATAATTGATGGTGTTATATATGCAATAAATAATGGTGCAGACATTATTAATCTATCTCTACAAGCTACGTATACAGAAGAAGCTAAAGACATAACAGATAAACAATTAAATGAAATTCTTAATAATGTTTCAAGAGATGATGAGTTTTTTTGGAAAGAACTATTTAAGATTGCAAATGACTCTAATATTACAATTGTATTGGCTGCTGGAAATTATGAAGTCTTAATTGGATTAGATGCTATGAAAAGAGATAATAATATTATTACTGTTTCTGCTGTAGATAATAAAAATAAGAAGGCTAAATTTAGCAATTATGGAAAAAGATCTACTATTAGCGCACCAGGAGTAAATATATTTAGTTGTAAACCTGGAGGTCAATTTGTTAGCATGGATGGAACATCAATGTCTTCACCCATCATTTCAGGTGTCATAGGTTTAATGAAAAGTATCCAACCTGAACTTTCAAATAAAGAAATTATAGAAATATTACAAAAATCAGGTAAAAATATTGATACAGATATTGGCCCATTAGTACAAGTAGATAAAGTATTATCCCTATGTATAAATGAACAATTTATATCAGAAAAAAAACTAAATACTGATAGTATAAAAAATGAGATTAAAGAATTACAAATTAGAATCCAAGAATTAAAAGAACTTTTATAACAAAGTATTTATTGTACTACTATTTTATACCTTTAAATATTAGAGTATAGAAAAGATGATCAACTTCTAAAAAGTTTAAATAGTATTAAAATAAATTATCTATCTAATTATATCTAAAATAAAATAACCAATTTGGAATCCAACAATATGAATTATTGACATGCATCCTAATCCTGCAAGAAAGCCAGAAAAAACTCTAATGTAATTTGTACTTTCTCTATTATAATATGCCTGTGTTAATCCATCTATTATAGTTGGTAAAATTATAATAATTGATAATATCCAATTAATATAAATAAATTCAAACACAAATAAGGGTAAAGAAAGATAACCTAAATGTATACCAGTACATCTTGCACATACTGGAAATTTTTTACCTTTCCAAAAGAATGATCTGTTTGGTTTTCTATGACAACTGATCCATTTAACTTTTACTCTACTCACAATAATATGTCCTTAAATAATTAGATCAAAGGTTACATTAAAATTTAAAATATTTTAAAATCCTCCACCTATAGCAACAAAAATATTTATTGCAATACTGAATCCAACACCCCAAAGTGCCATATGACAAGCATCTGTAGATTTTTGAGGAGCTGAACTTTGATGAACAAAAAATAAAATCGCTCCAACAATTGGAAAACAAAAAGAAACAAATTTCACACCTCCTTCTAGAGGCTCCATATTTACATTATTATTTGAAACGGGAGATGAACCTATAGGGACTCCGCAGCTAACACAAATAACAGCCTCATCATGAACTTCATTACCACATTTTTCACAAAACATAATTATAATTAAAAATTAAGCTTACTCTATTTATGGTTTTCAGCATACCCATTAAAAATATTAAATATAGTTGAATCCCTTTGGATTAGCTCCATATTCATTATCACCAATATTTCCATCTCCAAACAACATAAATAACGAATATAAAGGAACTAATTGCATCCAACCACTACTACCTCTATCATGGCATCTTTTAGCACCTTGAGCCAATAAAAACCAATATGCAGGTAAATTAAATAGTTGATA
Source organism: Flavobacteriales bacterium (assembly GCA_018675825.1). Taxonomy (GTDB): domain Bacteria; phylum Bacteroidota; class Bacteroidia; order Flavobacteriales; family BACL11. The sequence goes on from JABGXK010000162.1 coordinate 6,641, forward strand.
GATATAAACAGGAACATAATAATATAACACATTGTTAAACATAAACATTAAAAATAAATTTACAATTATAAAAAAAAGATACGCTATTATTAAACTTATAAAATACTCTAATCTTCTTATTCTTCCTGTAAATGAAAAAGAAGAACCAAACATACGTTTTCTATCACTAATAGGTAGAACCTTACCAACAAAAGAAATAAGAGA
>JABGXK010000163.1 GCA_018675825.1 Flavobacteriales bacterium
ATATTGCATGAATTAGTTTAAATCCTACTAGAAATCCAAAGAATAAACTAGAAATTATTTCAAATACACTTAATTTTTCTCCTACTATTTTTTTAATTTTTATAATAGATAATTTACCCTCCTTTTCCTTTCTTCCAAGTTCAATCTTAATAATATATGATGCTGCTAAGAAAGCTATAGCAACCCATAATCCAAAGGTTTGTATGGGTAAGGGGATGTGAATACCAAAAAGATCTTCAATTAGATGGCTTATTGTTGGATACATAGTTCTTTTATTTTAGCATTCATAATTAAATTATTATCTATTTCCGAAAGAAATACTTCTTTTGTGGTTTTTAAAAGATTTTGATTATAAGGAACTTTAATTTTTATGTAGTTGTCAGTAAACCCATGTAAATATCCATCTTTATTTTCTTGTTCAAATAAAGCATTTTGATATGTTTTTTCATAATTCTGATAAAATAATCTTTGTAATTTACTCGACATTATACGTAATGCTTTGCTTCTCTCAGATCTTTTATGTTTTTCTACATAACCATTTAATAAAATTGCTTCAGTATTTTCTCTCTCAGAGTAAGAAAATACATGTAAATAGGATAGAGGTAGTTCTTTAATAAAATTCATTGTTGAGTTAAATTCTAAGTCAGTTTCTCCTGGAAATCCTACAATAACATCAGCGCCTATACATACATTAGGAATTTCTTTTTTTATTTTATAAATTTTATTGTAATATAGATTTGTATTATATCTTCTTTTCATTTTACCAAGAATCTTATCTGATCCAGATTGTAAAGGGATATGAAAATGTGGCATAAATTTTTTAGATAGCTTTACAAAATCTATTATCTCATCAGTAATTAGATTAGGTTCTATTGATGAAATTCTGAATCTTTCAATTCCATGAACCTTATCAAGTTTTTTTATTAAATCAATAAAACGAAGTTTGCCCTCTTTAAAATCTCCAATATTAACTCCAGTAATAACAATTTCCTTAATATTATTTTTTGCGATTTTTCGTGCATTACTAACAATATTTTCTATGGTGTCGCATCTACTTTTTCCTCTAGCAAGAGGTATTGTACAGTAGCTACAAGTATAGTCACATCCATCTTGTATTTTTAAAAATGATCGTGTTCTATCATTCAATGAAAATGAAGAGTGGTAGTTTAAATTATCTATAGAACAGCCATGAATCTCTACTTGATTACTATTATCAATATCTTTTAAAAGTTTAGGAAGATTAAATTTATCATTAGCTCCAAGAACCATATCTACGCCTTCAATCTCACTGATACTTTTAGGTTTTAGTTGAGCAAAACATCCAGTAACTACAATGTATGAACTAGGAGAGATGCTTTTAGCCTTTTTAATTATTCTTTTACATTCCTTATTTGCATTTTCAGTAACTGAACAAGTGTTAATTACAAAGAGATCAGCACCATCATTAAATTTAGTTTTATTAAAACCTATATCAGTAAGCTGTCTTGAGATCGTAGAAGTTTCTGAAAAATTTAGTTTGCACCCTAGAGTATAGAACGCAACATTTTTATCTTTAAACATCTTACAAAAATATAAAATTGATTTTTAATTAATAGATTATTGTAGTTTTGTTATATGAAAATATATCTTTCAATCTTCTTATTAATTCTACTCTTTTCATGTGGTGATAATAAAGATATTAGTCATCTCTCAATTTTTAAGTATAATGAATCAGCGGGTATTAATTCTCTTGACCCTGCTTTTTCAAAGGATCAGGCATCTGTGTGGGCGGTCTCCCAGCTTTTCAATGGTTTAGTTCAGCTTGATAGTAATCTTAATGTAAAGCCTTCTATAGCAAGTTCTTGGGTTATTTCATCTAATTGCTTAGTTTATGAATTTTATTTAAGAAATGATGTGTATTTTCATGATCATAAAAATTTTAACAATTCTAAGGGAAGAAGAGTAACTGCTTATGATTTTAAACATTCATTTTCAAGATTAATTGATGAAGATATTGCATCTCCAGGGAGATGGGTCTTAGCTAATGTTTCAAGTTTTGATGCACTTAATGATTCTGTATTTATTATTAATCTTAAAAATCCATTTCCAGGATTCTTAGGCTTATTAACTATGCAGTACTGTTCTGTTGTTCCTATTGAGATTACTAAGTCATTAGATTTCCATTCAAACCCTATTGGTACAGGACCATTTAAATTTCAATTATGGGAAAATGGAGAAAAACTTATCTTCAGGAAAAATCCTAATTATTTTGAATATTCTAATGGAAAGGCACTTCCGCTATTAGATGGAGTTGCTATTACATTTTTAAGAGATAAACAAGCCGCTTTTTTACAATTTGTTATAGGTAATACTGATTTTCTTTCTGGTATTGATGCCTCATACAAAGATGAATTATTAACTAAAGAAGGGCTTTTAAATCCTAAGTATAATAATAAAATTAATTATCAAATTCAAAATTACTTAAACACTGAATATTTAGGTTTTTTATTTTCTGATAGTATATCTCCTATTAAATACCTAAAAATTAGACAGGCTATAAATTATGGATTTGATAGAAAAAAAATGTTGAGATATCTTAGAAACAATATTGGTACACCTGCTGTAAATGGATTTATTCCTAAAGGGATGCCTTCTTTTAATAGTAATGTTATTGGATATAATTATGACCCAGAAAGGTCAAAGCAATTAATTAATGAGATTAAAGTTAATTATGGAGATGATTTAGGTCAAATAAAACTATCTACAACCTCTTCTTATTTAGATCTTTGTGAATATATTCAGAATGAGCTTGCTAAGTTAGGATTAGATATTTCAATTGATGTTAACCCACCTTCTACACATAGGCAAATGGTAGCAACATCTAAACTTTCTTTCTTTAGAGGTAGCTGGATAGCTGATTATCCTGATGCGGAGAACTATTTATCTCTATTTTATAGTAAAAACTTTTCTCCCAATGGACCTAATTATACCCACTTTGTTAATTCATCATTTGATAGTTTATATGATATAAGTCTTTCGGAAGTTAATGATTCAATTCGGTATAAATATTATAATTTGATGGATAAAATAATAATTGATAATGCACAAATAGTTCCTTTATACTATGATAATGTGTTACGTTTTACTCAAAAAAACATTAAGGGATTAGCTAGTAATCCTATAAATATGTTGAATCTAAAGTACGTAGATAAGATGTTGGTAAATCCTTAAATCTTTTTATTTTTAATTAAATACATTAATTAAATTTGTGGTGAATCAATATAAAATATGAAAATATCAAATAGTTGGCTTCAAAAATACTTGAAAGTAGATCTGTCAATTGAAAAAATATCTGAGTTATTAACAGATATTGGATTAGAAGTTGAGGGTGTTTATAAATATGAAACTGTTAAAGGTGGATTAGAGGGTATTATAATTGGAGAAATTTTAACCAAAACAAAACATCCTGATGCTGATAGATTAAATCTAACTACAGTTGATATTGGGTATGAAGAGCCTTTACAAATTGTATGTGGAGCCCCTAATTTAAAAGTAGGTCAGAAAGTTCCTGTTGCTACAGTTGGTACATTGCTATATTCTGGTGATGATTCATTTAAAATAAAAAGAAGTAAAATTAGAGGTCAAATTTCCAACGGCATGATATGCGGTCAAGACGAAATTGGTTTAGGTCCTACTACTGATGGGATAATGGTTTTAGAGGCTGATGCAAAAATTGGATTAACTGGCTCTGAATATTTTAATGTAGAATCTGATACAGTTTTTGAAATTGGATTAACACCTAATCGTACAGATGCAATGTCTCATATTGGAGTTGCTAGAGATCTTAAAGCAGTTTTAAATTATAAGGGACACAATCTAACAATGTGTATTCCAAGTGTTGATGACTTTAAAGTTGATAATAATAATTTGAATATTAATGTTAAAGTTATTTCTTCTGATTTATGCCCTAGATATTCTGGTCTTACAATAAGTGATATATCAGTCAAAGAATCTCCTGAGTGGTTAAAAAATAAAATTTTAGCAATTGGAATATATCCAATCAATAATGTTGTTGATGTCACTAACTATGTTCTTCATGAAATTGGTCAACCACTGCATGCTTTTGATGCTTCCAAGATTACAGATAATAAGATAATAGTTAAAACTCTTAAAAAGGATTCGTTATTTATTTCCCTAGATGAAAAAGAAAGAAAGCTTAGTGACTCAGATTTAATGATTTGTAATTCAAATGAACCAATGTGTATAGCAGGAGTATTTGGTGGTTTAGATTCTTCAGTTACTACTTCAACTCAAAATATATTTCTTGAATCTGCATATTTTAATCCAATCTCAATAAGGAAATCAGCTAAATATCATAATCTTAACACAGATGCATCTTTTAGATATGAGAGGGGTTGTGACCCAAATATTACTGTTTATGCCCTTAAAAGAGCTGCTTTATTGATTAAAGAGCTTTGTGGCGGAACTATATCTTCAGAAATAATAGATTATTATCCTAATCAAATTTCTGATCATTCTATTTTATTTTCATATTCTTCAATGAATAATTTAATTGGTGATAAAATCAATAAAAATGTAGTTAAAAATATACTTACTGATTTAGAAATTAAAATTGTTAATGAAGAAAATGATGTTCTTTCGCTTTTGGTTCCACCATATAGAGTAGATGTTACTAGAGAGGTTGATGTAATTGAAGAAGTTTTAAGGATATACGGTTATAATACAGTTAAAATTTCTAATAAATTAAACACATCAATTACTAGTATTGATCGTATTGATTCTTTTAGTTTAAAGACTATAGTTTCTAATTTATTATCAAGTAATGGATATAATGAAATTATGAATAATTCATTGACTAAAGAAGCATATGATAATCTTATTTTAGATATAGATCCAAATCAAAATGTTAAAATTATTAATCCTCTGAGTGCTGATTTAAATACTTTAAGAAGAACTCTTTTATTTTCAGTATTAGAAAGTCTTGAATATAATTTAAACAGGAAGAATAGTAATATTAAATTCTATGAATTTGGAAAAACATATTTTATGGATAAAGAATATGTAGAGAATCAGCATTTATTACTTATGGTTACTGGTAATAGGCATGCTGAGAATTGGAATTCACAGAATACAAAAGTAGATTTCTTTTATTTAAAAGAAATTGTTCATTTAATACTAAATCGATTTGGCATTAAGAATCTAAAGTCAGAAAAAATCAATACTTATGGATTTGAAGATGGTTTAATGTATAAGTATAAGAAAAAAAGGTTAGTTTGTTTTGGAGAAG
>JABGXK010000164.1 GCA_018675825.1 Flavobacteriales bacterium
ATACTTTTCATGAAATTTACTTACTATTCTTTCTTAATAAAACCTTTTTTGTTGCTTTAACAATATCTTTAGCTGTTAAGCCATATTTTTCCATTAATTGTCTAGGTGTACCACTTTCTCCAAAGGTGTCATTCACTCCAACCATTTCTAAAGGAGTTGGAAATTCTCTTGATAAAACTTGAGACACACTATCTCCTAAGCCTCCATTTAACATATGTTCTTCTGCAGTTACTACACAACCTGTCTTAGATGCAGATTTTATTATAGCTTGCTTATCTAATGGTTTTATTGTATGAATATTAATTACTTCAGCCTTAATATTTGATTTTGATAATATTTTTGACGCCTCTAATGCTTCCCATACTAAATGACCAGTCGCTATAATAGTAACATCAGTACCATTACTTAGATAAACAGCTTCTCCAATATTAAAATTTTGATTTTCTGAAGTAAAATTTGGTACTGCAGGTCTCCCAAATCTTAAATATACTGGACCAATGTGATCAGCAATTGCTATTGTTGCTGCTTTTGTTTGATTGTAGTCACATGTGTTAATTACAGTCATATGTGGCAGCATTTTCATCATTCCTATATCTTCTAGTACTTGATGAGTAGCGCCATCTTCCCCTAATGTTAATCCTGCATGAGAGGCGCAAATTTTTACATTTTTATTAGAATATGCAATTGATTGTCGGATTTGATCATATACCCTAGAAGTTGAAAAATTAGCAAATGTTCCTGTGAATGGAATTTTACCTCCAATTGTCATTCCAGCAGCTATTCCAATCATATTTGCTTCAGCTATTCCAATTTGAAAAAATCTCTGTGGATGATTATTTTTAAAATCATTCATCTTTAATGATCCCGTAAGATCTGCACATAAAGCAACCACATCCTTATTTTTTTTTCCAAGTTCTGTCAAACCAGCACCAAAGCCTGATCTTGTATCCTTCCTTTCCATTTTAGTATATTTTAATTAGTTGTGATTTTCCTGATTTAATTATAAATGATTTTTCATTAGTATAAATATATTTTTTTGAAGATTTTGCTCTGTAAATAACAGTATATTTTCCTGGTAATAATGTTAATTTATATTGATTAGATTCTCCATTAAATCTGTAGATCTCTATTATTTTATCTCCATTTTTCAAATAAACACCACCATATCCTTTGGCAGGAAGTAGGATATTTACAAGACCTGTAGAAGGAAGTTGTATTCTAGTTAATTGATTCTGATTAATTCTAATATTTTTATAATATTGTCTTGGCAAAGTAAGTAGTTCAATATCATAAGATCCTGTTATGTAATTTTCAGTTGTATTTATATTTTGAAGATTAATTGTTTTATGACTATTAATATCTTTAACAATAAATGAATAATCTTTTTTAGTATTAATCTCAATTCTTAATTTCCCTTGAGGTGTCTTAAGTGGAATAATTGTATGTTCACCAGGATTAATTGTTATAATATCAGATTCAACAGGTGGGATGGTATGAGCAATAACCTTGTATCTAAGTACAGGATCTATAATCATTGTATCAGGATTTCCCATGCTATTCATTGTATGAATAAAATTATATTTTACTATATCTGTAAAGTTATCATAGAAAGTTAATGCAACATTTGTCTCAGTAGGCATATCTAATGAATCAAGTAGATTAACTTGTGTAGTTGTATTATCTATAACATGTGAAATGACAATATTTAAAATATTTGAAAAATCTCTTTCATTTGATGCATCAAAGAATGTACCTACACAATCTAAATTTTCCTTCCAGGATTTATCTAAACCTATACCAATGACAAAAGGTTTTAAGATAATTCCTTTCTTAGCGAATAATCTAGATACAGCGCACGGATCCATTCCACATTCTTCTTTGCCATCAGTAATTAGGATAATAATATTTCTAGAATTTTCTAAAGGAAAATCATTTGCTGCTGCTTCCAAAGATTTAGCAATAGGAGTTGTGCCCTTTGCTTTTATCATACTTAATTTACCTTTTATTCTATCAGCAAAAACTGAAGAAGGGAGAAAATTTAGCTCTAGTTTAGTATCATCACAATCTTGTGGTGGATAACCTCTTTGGTGTCCGTATACCCTTAATGCAAGTTCTAGGTTATCAATATTTTTTAGTGAATCTGTTATACTAGATAACAATTTTTTTGCTATATCAATTTTTCTACCACTCTGCCATCTTCCTAGCATTGACTGCGAAGCATCAAAAACAAATAAAATTCTATTAATAGGTTTTGTACCTACTTGTGAGAAAGATTTTGTAGAACTACAAAATAATCCAAAAAGAATTAGTAATATTTTTAGTTTTTTAATAATCACCTAAAGTTTCCGTGTTTTGTGATAATGCTTCTAATAATTGTTCGTCATTAGGAGCACTTCCATGCCATTTATGTGTACCCATCATAAAATCAACACCATTACCCATTTCTGTATGAAGCAGTATAGCAATAGGTATTTCATTTCCAGTCATTTCTTTAGCTTTTGATAAAGCATTAATTATTGATTGTAGATTATTTCCCTGTAAAACTTCAATAACTTGCCAATCGAAAGCTTGTAATTTTGCTTTAAGATCACCCATAGGAAGAACATCATTTAATGACCCATCAATTTGCTTTTTGTTATAATCAATAGTTGCAATAATATTATCAACTTTATTTCCTGCAGCATACATTATTGCTTCCCATATTTGACCTTCTTGTAATTCTCCATCACCATGTAATGAATAAACAAGTTGTTTGTCTTTATTTAACTTTTTAGTTAATGCAGCGCCAATTGCTACTGATAAGCCTTGTCCTAAAGATCCAGAAGCAATTCTAATACCTTCTAGTTTTTCATGTGTAGTTGGATGTCCTTGTAATCTGCTATTTAATTTTCTAAATGTTGACAATTCTTTAATGTTAAAGTATCCTGATCTTGCAAGTACTGAATATAATACAGGTGAAATATGACCATTTGATAGAAAAAATAAATCCTCATTAATTCCATCCATATTAAATGATATGTCATGCTTAAGATGATTAAAATAAAGTACTGAAAGAAATTCAGTGCATCCTAAAGATCCGCCAGGATGTCCTGAATTATTAGCATGAACCATTCTTACAATATCTCTTCTAATCTGAGAACAAATATTTTCTAACTCTTGTGTTGATTTCATTTAGATAATTTTTATGTAAATTTAAAATATACCTTCATCATTTGCATTTTTAAAATGAATATGTATAACTTTTTATTAACGCATTATTGACAATTATTATTTTAAATTTTTATTTTAAATTTTAAAATCAAGATTTACTAATATTGCAGAAATTATAAATTATTATTTATGGCTCTTAAATGTGGTATTGTTGGACTCCCAAATGTTGGTAAATCAACTCTCTTTAATTGTTTGTCAAAGGCCAAAGCTCAGTCTGAAAATTTTCCCTTTTGTACAATAGAACCTAATATTGGCATAATATCTGTTCCTGATATAAGATTAGATAATATTTCAAAACTTATAAAACCACAAAAAATTATTCCAACAACAGTAGAAATTGTAGATATTGCTGGTCTGGTTAAAGGTGCTAGTAAGGGTGAGGGATTAGGAAATAAGTTCCTTGCAAATATTAGAGAAACAAACGCATTGATTCATGTTATAAGATGTTTTGATGATGAAAATATCATACATGTTGATGGTTCTGTAGATCCTATTAGAGATAAGGAAACTATTGATATGGAGCTTCAGATTAAGGATCTTGAAACATTAGAAATATTCAAAGATAAAAATATAAAGATTGCCAAATCAGGTAATAAACAGGCTCAAAAAAATATCACTTGTGTAGAGAATTTAATTGATCATATAGAAAATGGTAATCCAGCTAGAAGTTTTGAGCTAGATGAAGATGATATTTCACTGATTTCATTAATGAATCTTATAACAATGAAGCCAGTTATTTATGTTTGTAATGTTGATGAAACTTCTGTTATTGATGGCAATTCATATGTAAAACAAATAGAAGATGCAATTAAGGATGAAAATGCACAGCTTCTTATTATTGCAACTGCAATTGAAGCTGAAATTGCTGAATTAGATACTTTAGATGAACAGCTATTATTTCTAGAAGAATTGGGTCTTAAGGAACCTGGGGTAAATCATTTAATTAATTCTACATATAGACTTTTAAGTCTGCAAACTTACTTTACAGCTGGAGAAAAGGAGGTTAGAGCTTGGACAATTATAAAAGGGACAAAGGCTCCAAAAGCCGCAGCAGTAATACATACAGATTTTGAAAAGGGTTTTATTAGAGCGGAGGTTATCTCTTACGATAATTTTATTTATTATGGATCTGAGCAACTTTGCAGGGATAATGGTAAGCTTGCAATTGAAGGAAAGGATTATATTGTTAATGACGGAGATATAATGCATTTTCGATTTAATGTATAGCTATTCTTTTAAAGTTGAAAAGATTGTTGATAAGAGCTGCTAATTTACTCCTATTTTAAATTCAAGAAATTTTATTTTTGTTGCTTATTTTAAAAAGCTAGTATTCTAAGTTAAATATGGAAAATAACCAATATACTGAAGATAGCATCCGATCACTTGATTGGAAAGAGCACATGAGACTTAGACCTGGTATGTATATTGGTAAGATGGGAGATGGATCATCACCAGATGATGGTATATATGTTCTTTTAAAAGAAGTTATTGATAATTCTATTGACGAATATGTAATGGGTAATGGAAAGACCATTGAGTTGTCTATTAAAAATAATAATGTATTAATAAGAGATTTTGGTCGTGGAATACCACTTGGAAAACTTGTTGATGTTGTGTCTAAAATTAACACTGGAGCTAAATACGATTCTAAGGTCTTTAAGAAATCTGTTGGTCTAAATGGAGTAGGGTCTAAAGCAGTAAATGCTTTATCATCATATTTTAAAATTAAATCTATTAGAGATGGGAAAAGTAAACTTGTTGAATTTTCTTGTGGAAATATTATTAATGACGAAGAAATACAAGAAAATACTGGTAGAAAGGGCACTACTGTAACTTTTATTCCTGATAAAGAGTTATTTGGAAATTATAGGTTTATAAATGAATACATTGAAAAAATGTTATGGAACTATTGTTATCTAAATACTGGATTA
>JABGXK010000165.1 GCA_018675825.1 Flavobacteriales bacterium
CACCTAATTTCTGTCCAATTCGTGATTTTTGTAAATAGTGTGGAACAAGAGACATATTTTCCATTCCCCCAACTACTACAACATCATTATCACCAGTTTGAATAGATTGTGCTCCTAGCATAATTGATTTCATGCCTGAAGAACAAACTTTATTAATTGTTGTACATGGAATTTTATTAGATAATCCAGCTTCTATAGATGCTTGTCTTGCTGGTGCCTGACCTAAATTAGCTTGTAAGACATTCCCCATAAAAACTTCGTCTACTATATCTTTATTAATACCAGCTTTCTCTATAGCTCCTTTGATCGCATATCCTCCTAATTTAGTTGCACTAACAGAAGAAAAGAAACCACTAAAGCTTCCAATTGGTGTTCTTACTGCAGAAACAATTACTACTTCTTTCATTATAATTTATTGTTTGATTAATTATTTTGCTAATTTATGTAAATTATAATTATTTAAATTAATTATAATAATATTGATATATTTAATATATCACTAAAAATTTGACTTAGAAAGTTATAGTTATTCTTAGCTTTTTAATCTTGGATCTAGTGCATCTCTAGATGCTTCAGCTATCATATTGTAAATTGTAATTGTTAAAAATATAGCTATACCAGGGTAGATGATTAACCACCATGCTTCAAGATTTTGTCTTCCTAGATTTAATAATGACCCCCAAGTTACGACATCATCAGGAACACCAATACCTAAAAATGATAATCCACTTTCAATTAATATTGCAGATGCTATACCAAAAGCAATACTTACAAATACTGGAGCTAGAGCATTTGGTAATGCATGTTTAAATATTGTTCTAACACTTGAGAAACCAAGAGATTCAGCAGCTTGCACAAATTCTAGTGATCTTATTCTCAGTAACTCAGCTCTAGTAAATCTGGCTATTCCAGTCCATCCAGTTACTCCAATAATTATCATCACTATCCATATACTTCTCTCTACAACTGCTGTAATTGTAATAATTAAAATTAGTCTAGGGATAGAATTAAGAAGTTCAATCCCTCTTGATACAAATGTGTCAATAGGAACATATGTTTCTTTTTGTAATTTATTAATTTTAATTAATCTACTTAGTTGTCTAAAAATTATTACGGATAAAATAATAACTATAGTACTAATTAAGAGTTCATATACACCGCTCATAATACTATTTGAGAATCCATCTGATATTGCATACTTTCTTTGTCCAAATCCATAAAAGAATCCAAAGAATAGACCAATAAGGGTAAAATAATATTTTATTCTAGGCATCTTTAATTTATTATCACCAAAGAACCCAGCTAGAGCGCCTAAAAATATTCCAATAAAACTTGCTATTCCCATTGATACTAGTCCAACCATAAGTGAAATTCTTGTGCCATGTATTAAACCTGAAGCTAAATCTCTTCCAATTGCATCTGTTCCTAAATGGTGTCTGAATTTATCCGGAGCTTCTATAATTTCACCTTCAATATTTTTGAATCTTTGTTTACCACTTGGTGATACATAATCTCTATTATATCTATCCATTCCACCTGGAGAGTATGGAATTGGTGCCCATATTACTTTTTGAAGGTCTAATGTTCTCCAATCAGTAATGTCATATTGTAAAACATCTTCTAATTTACCTTCTTTATTAAAAATAGAATCAGTTCTGCTAGCATCTGCAAAGGCTGGATATAATGTTTGACCTTTATATTCTGCATAAAGTGGTCTTTCATTTGCAATGTATGGTGCAAAAACAGCAATTATAATTAATAGAAGAAGTAAATAGAGACAAATAAGTGCAATTTTATCCTTTTTGAATTGATTCCAAGCATATTTTTTAAATGAGAAATGTTCTAAGTTTTTTTGTTTACTCATGATATTCTATTTATATGAAATTCTTGGATCAACTACTGCATATAGTATATCAGCTACTAAATAACCAACCATTGTTAAAAATCCTGATAATGTAAAGACAGTGATAATCATAGGGTAGTCGTAGTTTAGAATAGAATTATATACTTCAAGCCCCATTCCTGGTATAGAAAAGATTACTTCAATAATAATCGATCCACCAATTGCCATTGGGAAAATAGCTGCAAAGACAGTAATTACTGGTAGTAGTGAGTTTCTTAATGCATGTTTAAGTATCACTTTTGCTTCTCCTAAACCTTTTGCTCTTGCAGTACGAATATAGTCTTGATTCACAATATCAATCATTCCAACTCTCATAATTCTACTTAAAAATGCAAAAGATGAATAGGTATATGTTATAATAGGAAGAATTAAAAATGGCATTCTATGTTTAATTTTTGTCCAAAATGACCAATCAGAATCAAATAACGTTGGGTCTTGTATACCTGAAACTGGAAACCATGCAAAATTATCAGGATTAGCAAATTGAAGTAGTAGTAATGTTCCAACAAAGAAAGATGGCATTGAGTATAAAATAAAAAGAATTAAAGAAAATCCTTTATCTATTGCTGAGTCTTTTTTATAAGCTGAATAGATTCCAATTGGAATACTAATTAGATATGCAATAAAAATAGATATAAGTGATAAAGAGAAAGAGATACCTATTTTTGACCATATTTTTGTAGATATTGGTTGGCTATCAATATATGATATTCCTAAATCTCCTCTTATTAAACCATGTCTATCGTTTCCATTTCCGAATAACCAAAGATGATATTGATTTTTGCTCCCGTACCAATTTATAGCAGGAATATAAGTTTTCCATTTACTAGTATATGAAATTTTTAGAAAATGATATTTGTTATTATCTATTAAATTATTATTAATTGATTTTAAATTTTTGAAGGAACTCAAAAGTGGTTTGAAAAAAGAATATTCTAAAACTTTACTATCAATTCTATTTAATGTTGAATCAATTAATTCATCATCAGATGTTTCTAGTAGACTATTAATTTCAAACCCAACTTGATTAATAGCCTCATTTACAGTATTTAATGAAACATTTTGGTTTTGATTATAGATTTCTTTTGAATTTAATCCTTCCTGTATTTTTTGAAGGTTTAATAGTTCTTTATAGTAATCCGATACTAATTGCCAATTTCCAGATTTATGAGTTAAATGTTCTAATGTTGCTTTGTGGTATTTATCTTGAATCCTATAAAGAGTATCACTGCTAGATAAATCAGTGATACTTAAATAAAATATAGGTAAATCTAAACCTAATTTTTTTCGCAACTCTTGTTTAATTCTTTTTGATGTTCCAGATTGCTCTTGTGCAGAACCTTCACTTTCAGAAGATTTTGCTAATCTTTCTACAGGATCTCCAGGTGCATTTATGCTGATAACAAATGATAATAGTGATATCGCTATTAGCATC
>JABGXK010000166.1 GCA_018675825.1 Flavobacteriales bacterium
AGGTGGAGGTGGAGGTGGAGGTGGAGGTGGAGGTGGAGGTGGAGGTGCTGGACCTCCACGGAGAGCTCAAAGATCGCATTCCCCCGCAAGATCGGATATGTCGGGTCCCGATGGTATAGATGATCTAATTAATAAAATGAATCTACAACCGGATAAAATTCCAGATTTAGATGCGATATCACTAATGAGCGGAGATACAGACCGTAAAAGTTCTGGAACCGATAGAGGTATCACATTGAATTTATAATGAATTTAAGCCTCATCTTCTTTGGCTTCTTGGCTTTCAGCAAGTCGTTTTTCTCTATCTTTTGCGATTAAACCTTCCGGATCAATCCATTTATATTTAGAAATTAATTCTTGTTCTTCTTCCGGGGTAGCATCTGTTTCAATATTGAAATGATCTAAAATTTCAGCGGGAGTTTTTTGAGCAATAATATCAGCAACAAATTTACATAATTCATCTAATAAATCTTTAACAATCATAAAATTAGCAGCTTCCATGGTACTAATTAATAAAGGTAATTGATCCTGTGATGCCATGGTTGCCTTATAATCATTTATCCAAGTTTGCCCTTCATCCGAAGCGCTGTCAGCCTTAAATTTTGCCATTTGTTCCATCCATTCTACGACTTTATTCAATCCTCCTTTGTTCGCAGATGCTAAAGGAATAGTATCACCAGGATCAGTATCTTTAACCATTTCCACAATTGTTTCAGATTGGGACCATACTTTAATATCGCCTAATACTCTTGTATTTCCATCCTCATCGGAAACAGTTACAGGTCCAGTATAATCATCCCCCATTTTTATATTAAGAATATATTAAGAATATATAAAATAAATTTAGATTTTACATAGTCATTTGAATTGTTTTAAGACTCTGAATTGTTTTCTCAAGTTCATTTTTATTAAATGATCCGCCTTTACCTTTATCATCTTCGCCTTCACCTTCTTCACCATCTTCTAATTCATCTAATTCTTTGGCGAATACTTCATTGATCATTATCACAAAAATAATAGTTAAGACAGTCGCTGTAAATAAATCTTTGGTCGCCATAAAAAAAGAACAAAAGATTACAATTCTCCTTACAATCGTATTTGATATGATTTTTCTTAAGTCGTCGTCTAATTCATCAATAATAAAACGAGCACCTATATTTAACATAATCATCGTTATACCGATGATATATTTATTATCGTTAACACACGAAAAACTATCTTTAATAGAATCAATAAATTTCTCCATTCTTAACTTTGTTTAGATTTAAATTAAAATAAAATATTTAGTATTAATAGTAAATGTCTGGAGCATTATTATCCGAAGTATGGCCCGACATGGTCCAAAAACCCAAGAAGATAAAAAAACTTAAGAAAAAAACAGGCGACCCTTTAATGAATTCACCTTTAGAACCCGATGAAATGGAAACCGAATTATTAGATGATCGGGAAAATAATGAATTAGATCCAAGACGCAGGTTAGACGGAATGAGAGTCGGTCCTTACACTGATAATGAAACCCAATATCAAAATAATAAAAAAGTAGTTGATTTAGATTTTAATAATAACATCGTGAGAGCCGATATGATGAGAAATATTAAAAGAGAAAGCGTTTTATCAGATGATCCTGATTATCAAGAATTTTTAGAATTTAAAAAGACGAGAATGATGAAATCAAAAAAGCATTCAGTAAGAAATCTTGATTCGTCATCTGAAGAACAATTTAATGAATTGTTATTATATGTTTTCACAGGTTTCTTTTTGCTAATGATTTATGATAATATTTATAAATTAGGAAGAGATTCATTTTATTAAAATATTAATTCTTTTAAAAAAAAAATATATTATAAAGTTATAAAATGGTACACAAAAAACATCGGTCTTTGAGTAGAAATAGACAAAGAGGGGGGGGGGGAAAAGTGGGAGAAAACTACTACCCCCGCGTTCTTGGGTGGGCAAAGTAGCGCCTAAAAATAGACCTCCGGGTATATATGATTTGGACGGCGGTATAGATTTTAATAAAACACCCACTATATCTCAATGGGGACTAGACGATAGAGATAATAAAATCGCGAAGGGTGCGGCTGCGCACGCCTACACACTCGCAAAGGCGGAGTCTGATAAAGATCTTAAGAAAATTACCGATAAAAAAAATGAAGAAAAAAAGCGGGATAGCGCGTGTAAAAAAGAACTAAAAGGATGTCGAATGAATTGGAAAATGCCAGGATATAGATCCAAATATGATTGCGACGTATGTACGGCTAAAATTTTTGATAAGGTTAAATCAGGTGAATCCAA